>JAEUTS010000276.1 GCA_016787005.1 Bacteroidia bacterium | reverse complement strand
ATATCCAAATGTGCATTTAACACATACTGCTCCAGTACATGTCGTGAATAAGGGGTTATGGTATTTGAAACATGCCAAACAGAAACATCATTTTCCCATACATACAACAGGTCAATATCTGTTGGTTCAAGTGCCCGGAGCTTTATATTGTTATCAGAAAGCATTAAACAGCGGTGTATGAAGCAGAACGGATACCTTCGTAGATATCGTTCATATTGTATTTTGAAAGATAAAATGAATTTCCAACGAGATAACGATCAAGATTAAGCTGGTAACAGGATGCAATGACATTGCGTTCGTAAAGTTTCGGCAGCAGATCGAACACATAATTTACCCGTTGCATTTCTGCTTCGTACACCTCTGAACAAAAATCTTTGATCGGACTCAGGCAGGTGGCTATACCTACATCCACACGAGGATAAGCCAGCGTATATTTCTTTATCTCATCGCGAAGCTGATCAAGAGTAAATACAGCAGGAACAGATAATTTAATAAATATTGAATCGATGTTGCGCTGCCGGATAAGCTTCAGTAAGGCTTTCAATTCTCCATCCACAGTAGCGCCTTTGACAGTAAGCGTAAATAACTTACCATTTACAGATATGGCCAAATGCGGCGGTATGCGGGTTGCATATAATACAACCAGGTAAACATCATTCAACAGCAGGGCTTCCGTTGCCGGTAAAATATTGGGGATTATATATTGGTTCCTGGTTGTGGTCAAAATGCTCGTTTATATGAATCAAAACAAATGTAGGTGTAAAATTTATTTTACAATTGTTTTATAAGCAAAACTTAGTGTTTCAATAATATCACCCGCAAGAATACAAGAGGTACCAGATCTGTCCATACCAATATCACCGGCAAGTCCATGCCAATAGACTCCAACTATAGCCGCTTCCTTTGTTGAATAACCTTGTGCTAATAAACCGGTAATAATCCCTGTAAGTACGTCTCCGCTCCCGCCTGTTGCCATGCCGGGATTACCGGTGGAGTTAAAATAAACTGTAGCGTCGGGACAAGCAATTGCAGTATGTGCACCTTTTAAAACTACATAAATCCCGTATTTGAAAGCGAATTCACGCAACTGATCATAACGGGCATAATCATTATCCGTTTTCCCAACAAGGCGCTCAAATTCCTTTGGATGAGGTGTTAAAACACTGTTCTTTGGCAAAAACGACAACCATGTTTTGTTCATGGATAATATATTGATCGCATCGGCATCCAATACCAATGGAACCGGCGCATTCTGTATAAGCAGTTTTAATGTATTCTGCGTTTGCTTTTCAGTATCCAAACCCGGACCAACGCCTATTGCATTATACTTTTCAATCTTAGATAATTCTGTAATGTAATGATCTGATGAATCAATACTAACCATGGCTTCAGGCAAGGTTGTCTGAATAATTTCGTAACCGCACTTCGGAATGTGTGCTGTTACCAAACCACTACCACTTCTTAAACAAGCCTTTGCAGCTAAAACAGCAGCGCCCATTTTTCCATAGCTGCCCGAAATGATCAACGCATGACCATAAGTACCCTTGTGAGAAAATTTCTTTCGTGGTTTTAATATTGTCTCAATATCAGATAAGGTTGTGAAATAATTAATCGTTTCCTGCTTATCGATAAATGAAGCATCAAGACCAATATCGAGTATTGTAAAGTCGCCTATGTGCTTCCCCGCCCTGGGAAACATGAAGCCTAGTTTTGGTGCCTGGAATGTAAGTGTATGTGTTGAATTGATACAGATCCATGCATCCGGATTTTCCTTTGCAGAAAGCGGCAATCCGGAGGGTACATCAATTGCAATTACGGGTAATTTAAATGCATTGATGTACTTTATCACATCCGCGGCAAGACCTTCGACCGGCTTATTGAGTCCTGAACCAAATATGGCATCAATAACAACATCGGATGCCTGAGCTTTTATGCTTTTAAGATCATCTGCTGATCTGATATCAAGAATAGTGACACCGGTACCTTTGAGTCGTTGTTCATTGATCTTGAAATCTTCGGAGTATTTGTCGGAATAACGAACAATATAAACCGTGATCATATATTTTTTTTCAGCAAGCAAACGCGCAATAGCAAGTCCGTCGCCGCCATTGTTTCCTAAACCACAAAACACATGTATTTTAATTGGTTTAGGATAAGCAGAAGTGATCCATTGCACACAAGCCACCGCAGCGCGTTCCATAAGGTCGATGGAAGCTATTGGCTCATGCTGTATTGTATAGGCATCAGCCTCCCGAATCTGCTCAGCAGTAAGAATTTTCATTTTAATGCGTGTATTTTTTCGTGAATAGCAAGTACCTGTGGAATGACCAGGTGCTGCTCGTCATTATAGATCACAAAATCAGAACGCTTTATTTTTTCTTCATCACTCCACTGGTTCTGCATACGCTTTTCAACTTCTTCCCTGCTCCAGACTTCCCGTTTTATAACACGGGCAATCTTAAGGTCAACCGGAGCTGTTACCGTGATCACTTTATCCAACCCCTTATTTGTGCCGCTCTCAAAAAGTATCGCGGCCTCTTTCAACACATACTTCGCGTGAGCATTTTTCCTGCTCCAATCTTCCACATCAAGTGCTACGGCAGGATGAATAATAGCGTTGAGCTTTTCTAACAAAGATTTATCATTGAATACCAGAGCCGATAATTGTTTGCGATCGATGAATCCCTTATCATCAATTAATTTCCCGCCGAACACCTTTATGATCTGTTGTTGAATATCTTTTCGGTAAAATATCTCCGTGGCTGCGGTATCAGCATAATAAACGGGCACTCCTAATTGCTCAAATATTCTGCAGACAAGAGTTTTGCCGCTTCCAATACCTCCGGTGATTCCTATTCTTAACATTATTTACGGACTAAGAATTCAACTTTCTCAGGATTAACTCTCAAGGATTTAATATTCGATGGTTTTTTAACAATTTCAATTTTTAATTTTTTGCTGTTCGTTTTCTTTGAGTAATCAACACGGGCGCGAAACGCGGAGGCGTCAATTTTCTCGAACTCATCAAATGGAACAATAAATTTTACAGAAACTTTATCAGGGAAAACTTTCAAAGAATAACCTTTAGGCAAATTATCGACCTGGACCGGTATTTCCAGGTTCGCTTCCGTGAATTTTACAACCGGCACCATTAATTCAACGGTAGGCTTTGAAACCTGCACCAAAGAAGTATCGTTTGCCAGGATCAATTTAATATCCTTTTTTATTTCACTATCTACATCTTCCAGCTTCACAAACTCGGTCTCAGCATATTTTATCTTAAGCACCCGTTCTTCAGGACCGGAGATAGTTACTTTCGCAGGTATAAGACGAATGCTGTCCTTTAGCTGATACTCCTTATTATATGTTATGTTCGCATTTAGCTTTACCGGAACTGTTTTGATGAGGCGTTTGCTGTAATTAACAAATAAGGTATCGGGAACAATTTTAAGCACCTTGATCTTGTTACCAAACTGCCTGCCTATCTTTTCCAACCGGTTATTCACTGCAAAATAATAACCCGGGGCATCTTTAAAAGCCCGAAGCTCTTTGAGGTCGATCCTTATTGACTGTGTCGCGTTGCGAAGTTTATAATAAAGGATGGTAAAGCCGCTGGCATTGATCTCAACATCAATATTCTCAGGTAAATGATTAACGACAACCTTTGTCTTAGGAATATTAAGATATGTGACCGGAAAGGTGATGGTTGAATTATAATCCTTACTGAACGTAGTTATGAACCAAAAAAATACCGACAAGGATACACAGATCAGAAAAGTAATCAACTTTCTATTCAGCCTTACGTTACCACCGTCAGTGCTGCGCCGGAATAGTTTTAAAAGATTGGTTTTCAATATTGTGGTTATCGGTTATTAAGTTATTGGGTAATTAAGTTATTTAAGTTATTGGGATAAGAAAGTAACCGATAATTAAGGTTACCTGATAACTTAATAACTTAACAACCCAATAACTAATACCTATTAAGTACCCTGGTTCAAGTTAGCCGAAAACTCCATTGATACAGCAGACTTTTCGATCTTCAAACGCACACCACCCTCCACTTCGATAACGAATGTTTTATCATTCATCTCAACAATTTTGCCATGTATCCCGCCAATTGTAATAATTTTATCACCCTTCTTCAACTCTTCACGGTATTTTTTCTGATCCTTTGCCTTTTTTAATTGTGGACGGATCATAAAAAAGTAAAATACAACAATGATCAATAACAGGGGTAACATCCCCATAATGTCAAAGCCTCCTCCCTTTGCAGGAGGGCCCATCAGTAAAATGTGTAACAGATTCATAGAACAGATTTTAGGTTAAATTAATAAAATAAATGATTAATCGGCCTACTCCGCTCCAGGCGGATTCGGCAGACAAATTACTTCTCTTCAGGCACTTCAATTTGCGCCATTATTTTTAAAACTTTGGTATTGGGTGATGTATTCGCCGTGATAGTCACCGTTTTTTCTACCTTACCCGATTTGCCATCGCTGTCAAATGTAACATCAATGAGGCCTTCACTTCCCGGAGGGATGGGGGCCCTTGAGTACTGCGGCACAGTACAACCGCAACTCGCGTGTGCTTCGGCAATGACAAGGTCGCTTCCGCCTGTATTTCTGAACTTGAATGAATAGGAAACTTTCTCTCCTTGTGTTATTTTTCCAAAATCATGCGACTCTACCGCGAAACTAAACTGCGGCTGAGAGCCCGGATCAGACTTATTCTCAGAAGCGGTTGCGGTAATATTCACGGCATCAGTCGTAACAACTTTCGGCTCAGATGAATTATTACAGGCGCTTAAAAACAGGAGTGCGCCTGATAAAATCACCAATACTACTTTACTAAAATTCATACGAACGATATTATATTCAATTTTATTCAAAATTAACAAAGTACTTGAAACCATTTGCGTGTAATTTTGGAAGAATATCGAATATCGAACAAAGAATGATGAATCCCGAAACACTTGCCTTACTTCATTATTCGATACCTGCCTGCCGTAGCACCTGCCATCACAGCGGCAGGCAGGTTCCCTGTTCAATATTCATTATTCCTTTTTTCCTCTACTCCATCAAGCCCCTGCCTGTTTTCACCAGCTTACTGTCCCTTTTGAAATCCTGCACCAGTTTATCAAGTATACCATTAATGAACATTTTACTTTTAGGTGAACTGTACAATTTTGATATTTCAATATACTCGTTAAGACTCACCTTAACAGGAATGCTTTCAAAATGCAATATTTCGGTGATGGCCATTTTCATCAGTAATATGTCCATCATGGCGATTCGCTCTACTTCCCAATTCTTCGTTTTCTCTGATATTACCAGTTCTGATTCTTTTTCGTGGAGTACTGTTTTATTGAACAATTCTATAACGAACTGCTTATCCTCCTCCTCATCTTTATACAATGGCATTAATGTAAAATCTGATTTTGAAGCAGCACTTAATCCTTCCAGGGTTTTCAATACCCCGTTGTTGGCAAGGCGCATATCATCAACCCAATAAATACTTTTCTCTTCAAAATAATGTTCAAGTAATTCAAAGTCAGCAATACAATTTTTATAAATAGCGATCATGAATTGTTTATCCGTTTCGTACGAACGTTCAGGAGTATTCATGTACTGCAGATATTCATCACTGCTTTTAATGCCGGCTAATATCTTGCGTACCAGTTCATCATCGGTTTGCCAGGTTATTTTACGGTTCGCTGCTTCCCGTTTCAGCCGGCTACTGCCTGACAACTGCTTAATAACCGCATTTTCAATAAACAAAGTGTTTGGATTAAGATCTGATTCAGTGGGAAGTCTTTTATTCTTGGCATCAGCGGCAATACGCTCGGCCTGTTCCTGTATCTCAATAAGAAGTACTAACAGGTAAATATACAAGTCGTAAATTTTCTCTATGCTGTTTAGCAACTCCTTTTCGCCTTTGCGGAGGTCTTTGTTGTCGCTCTGAAAAAAAGCATACAATGCCTGCATTACCTTTACTCTTAAATATCTCCTGTTTAACATAAATAACCTTGCAAAATGAGTATTTTTGATATATAATGAACAGGTACAAAGTTACATGAATTTTTGCCAACAAAGCACCTAAACTCGAAAGCGCACGAAAAATAGTTGGTAAAATTATTCAGGCGGACAGGTTGGTGTTTGGCTGCTTTGGTGTCAGGTAAAATGAAATTCTATTGAAAACGCTTTTAACACTAAATAAATATTTTCTTCGCTATAAATCGCGCCTGATACTTGGCATCGCTTTTGTCGGCATATCCAACTACTTTGCCGTTTACTCAATTACTTTCATACGTAAAGGCATTGATTATATAAAAGATATTAACCTGGAAAAGGCACCTGAAGACATCAGCAATAAACTACTCTTTTTTGCGCTGATGACACTGGGGATGGCTTTATTACAAGGCTTTTTCCTCTTTCTTATGCGGCAAACTATTATTGTCATGTCGAGACTGATCGAATTCGACCTTAAAAATGATGTTTACGAGCATTATCAGAAACTTGATACCGGCTTTTACAAACGAAACAGCACAGGCGACCTGATGAACCGCATAAGTGAAGATGTGGGGAGGGTACGCATGTATATAGGCCCTTCCATCATGTACATTGTTAATACCATAATGACCTTTGTTTTTACTATTGGCATTATGATAAACATCGATCCCAGGCTCACACTGTATGTATTACTTCCATTGCCGGTTCTCGCTTTCTCCATTTACTATGTAAGCGCCACACTTAACAAAAAAGGAAATAAGGTGCAGGAACAACTGTCAAAGCTCTCCACCATTGCTCAGGAAGCTTTTTCGGGCATACGGATAATTAAATCATTTGGCCGTGAAACAAACTGGAATAAAGATTTTGAAAAGGAAAGCGAACTGTATAAGGATAAAAACATGGACCTGGTAAAAACTGATTCCCTGTTTCAGCCATTCATGATTTTGATGATCGGGTTAAGCACCATTGCAACCATTTATATCGGCGGCAAAGAAGCAATAGATGGAAAAATAACCATAGGTAATATTGCTGAGTTTATTATTTATGTGAACCGGTTAACATGGCCGGTGGCTTCATTGGGATGGGTAACATCGCTGGTACAGCGTGCAGCTGCATCACAGCAGCGCATCAATGATTTTTTGAACACAGAACCTGAAATCATATCACCTACGAATAAACCCTTTGTGATAAAGGGAGCTATAGAATTA
>JAEUTS010000249.1 GCA_016787005.1 Bacteroidia bacterium | reverse complement strand
CGCTATGAATGCCATTATATCTTCTGAAGAACTGGACATAACAAAATTGAAAGCTAAGCTGGCGAAGGTTCCTTCAATGGTTGGATTAGAGCTTTCTTCGAAGGTATCTACACAAAAACCTTATTTCTTTGGTAAGGCTGATGCACCTTACAAAGTTGCATTACTCGATTTCGGTGTAAAGAAAAATATATTACGCAGCCTTGCCGAGCGTGGCTGCTACCTGCAGGTATTCCCGATGAAAACTTCTTTCGCTGAAATGAAAAAATGGAACCCTGACGGCTTTATGCTCTCAAACGGACCCGGCGATCCTTCTGTAATGCAGGATGAAATAAATACGATCAAAGAAATTTTAATCAGTAACGTACCAACTTTCGGAATATGTCTGGGTCATCAGCTGATCGCGCATGCGGCCGGACTTTCTACTTTCAAAATGCACAAAGGGCACAGGGGGATTAATCACCCGGTTAAAAATCTGATCACTGGTAAGTGCGAGATCACTTCGCAGAATCATGGTTTTGGTGTTAAAGAGGAGGAAGTGAAAAAAGTAAAAAATGTTGAAGTGACGCACATCAACTTAAACGATAATACTATTGAAGGCATTCGCCTCAGCGATAAAAAAGTATTCTCTGTTCAATACCATCCGGAAGCTTGCCCGGGTCCATACGACTCACGTTACCTGTTCGATGATTTTGTTGGGATGATGGCCTCGGTTTCTAAAAAGGCTGTTAAAGGTGCTACAGTAGCTGTTTAACGACTGCTGACATAAATTATTTGCGCTCAACTATTTTAAATTCAACTCTTCTGTTTTTTGCCCTGTTTCCCTCTGAAATATTATCATACATAGGGAAGGCTGCACCATAACCTTTAAATGAAATTCGATTTTGCGATATGCCATTTTTGATAAGGTAGTTTGCAACTGATTCAGCCCTGTCTTTTGAAAGAGTAATATTCTTAGAGGGGTTGCCAATATTATCAGTATAACCGGATATCTCAATTTTTACTTGATTCGACATAAGAAAGGATTTAAGTTTTGAAAGCTCATTAATACTTAATGGAAGAAGCGTCGAACTTGCCTCTTCAAATAATATTGAAGTCAAAATAATTTTGTCACCGGCTTTGATAGTCTTATTATTAAAGACAAACTGTTCCTCATAATTGGAAGAGACTTTATTAAGATTAACATCATCAATATAATAATAGATAGCCCATATCCCATTGTTAAGCCTCAGACTATTTTTCATTTCTCCTTCCAAATCATTGAAGTCACCAATATTTAAATATTGTTCTCCTCCTTTTGCTTTATAGTAACCTGATATTTTTGTCCATAAAAGAGTATCACTTAGATACCCTTCTTCAGGGCCTAATAAATCAGGCTTTTGCGTTGTCAACATATTTCGAGACGCAAACAAGTGAATTTTTTCTTTAGAAAATAAAGCCCCCATTTTGGGAATGGCACTACTGCTTGAATTAGCTAGACTAACATAAAATTCAAGATAGTATGATGAGTCCTTCTCCAAAGGTTGTATAAGTTGTGTTTGAATTGATTCACAGTATGGTAAAAAGCCAGCATATGAGTTTCCTGAATGAGGGTGTTGAAACCCCTTTTCATTAGATGGTACACCTAAAAGAGGTAATGGTCTTTTAATAGCGCATACACTATAAATGTCTGTGGAAATATGAGAATCAGTCCAGCCTTTAATTAATATTAACTGACTAAAATTATCAGGACAAAAATTAGATTCGAAAGATGGATTTTCAATTAAGTTTTGAGAAGATGAAAGAAGAGGAGCAAATAGGATTACTAATAAAAATTTCATGATATTAAATGTACTGACCAATTTAAGATGAGAAGCATTGAAAAAATCAATACACGCAACGCTTCGGACTGTCATACTCTGTACAATCCGGAATCCCGACAGGGGCAGTTGCTTTATAGACAAAACCATTTTTTTCTGGACTAAATGAGAATTCGAAATTCTCAATTTTTACATCTCCGCCTTCTCCCATATTTTTACGTAAGTCTTCAATGTCATCTTCAATGGTATGAATTGAGCCTCCTGTTCGGTAAGCCAGATTAATGTATTGAGGGTTGATCCCGTTTTTGGCCCCGCATAAAATAACTTTTACGGGTTTTGAAACACGTGTGATCAGACAAAAATCACGGATACAGGAGTTGTCAGCTATCAATACAATTTCTTTGGCATCCTGGTAATGTCTTATTGAGCGCAGCAACGCCTCAATATCATTTTCGGGCAGGTCTCCTCCGTCACCGTCAATAATAACATCTTTATAAAGTTTCACAAGACGTTTTATATTATCTGCATCAGCAAAAAACACACCATTAACAACGCCATTCTTTTTGAACAGGTCTGATCTGTTACCCCCGTCGTTGAACAAAACAAAATGTTTAATCCCCGAACGTTTATAATTCAAACTGTGCCATAAAGCGGCCTGTGAACCATAGGCATACATGCTGCTTGTCCAGTCGCATACAATTACTGTTTTTTTCCAATCGGGATGGCGCTGAAGCACTTTATACACAGTGGAGTCAGCTTCACGTCGCTCTTTTGCAAAAACATTTTCGTGAACAAACCGTTCAACGATCTCATATCCTTTTGAAAAATTAACGGAATCCGCCTTGTTAAATACTCTGGGTTTGGCGGGAACTGTATCTTCAATGATCGGTGCATAATAAATAGCAAAACCATGAAACATTTTTTCGGCCTGCTGCTGGCTGTTGCAACTGGTTTGGAGTACCATTGTCCATTCAATGTGCCTGTCGTTTAGTGTTGGATCTAGTATGAAAAGTTCTTTGAGCCGGTCGGCGAGGAGGCGGTGATAATTGGTAAGCCAGAAATCCTTATCCTTCGGGTATTGGGTGTAAACAGATTGGATTTCAACCACCCTGTATTTTTTTTCTTTAGGCGGCCATTGTGTAGGATTAATTATCTTCGATTTGGCATAACCGTTTTCAAGAAGTACACAGTTAAGGAATGAATCAGGAGCGAACTTGGAGATGGTCATTGAATTGAATTTCCGCTCAAACTGTTTTCCAACTGCTGCCGGATCATCAAGCAGCTCCTGGCTGAACTTTTGTAAAGCCGGATTTTGACCGTACATGCCTGATGCAATTGTGGTAAAGAATACCACTGCAAATAAATGTTTGATTTGTTTCATAATTGGGGCTAAAATAAGCAAAAGCGCTCAGGAAAAATATTTCATGTGTACATATCTTTTAGCTTTTAAAGGTCACATGCCTTGCCTGCCGGCAGGCAGGGAATACGGCATATATTCATTTTCGGTTTGTATACCGGCAATTTATGGCTATTTCATCCGTGCATATTTTCGGGTTTTAAATCGTCGTACCTGCTTTCGCCGAAGTGGCTACACGCAGGCAGGAGGTATATGTCACATGTTCATATCGGTTTGTATACCAGAGGAATATGACAATTTCATGGAACAACTTGATTTTAGTAACTTAGCAGGTTGTTTGCTGAGTCTTAGTACTTTATTAAGGCACTTACTATAGAGTTTAAAGAAGAATAACACAGTTTATACTGTTTCTATGCAATTTACAGCCCTTGAGATCGCCAAATTATTGAACGGTACCGTTGAAGGCAACCCTGATGTGACGGTAAATAACCTTTCGAAAATAGAGGAGGGAAAACCTAATACTTTATCATTCTTGTCTAATCCGCTTTACGGACAATTTCTTTATACAACGAATGCTTCGGTAGTTATAATTGCTAAAAATTTTGTTCCGGAGAAAACTGTCAAATCTACCTGTACATTAATTAAGGTGGATGATCCACGCCAGGCATTTTCATTACTGCTTGATACATACAACCAGATGAAAATCAGGAAAACCGGAATTGAACCCCAATCGCATGTTTCGGCTACAGCCAGATTGGGAGATAAGGTATATGTGGGTGCTTTTACTTATGTGGGTGAGAATGTTAAGATAGGGAATAACGTTATGCTTTATCCAAATGTGTTTATTGGCGATAATGCGGAGATTGGTGATGATACTATTATATATTCCGGTGTTAAAATTTACCATGAGTGTAAAGTGGGCAAAAGCTGTATCATCCAGGCCGGTACAGTTATAGGCGGTGATGGATTCGGGTTTCAACCCAATACGGAGAATAATTATTATAAAATACCGCATATCGGTAATGTGATTATTGAAGATCATGTTGAGATCGGCGCTAACACTACTGTCGACAGGGCAACATTGGGTTCAACAATTATACGTAAAGGAGTGAAGCTTGATAACCTGATACAGATCGGGCATAATGCAGAGATCGGTGAGAATACAATCATTGTTGCGCAATCGGGTGTTGCCGGTTCCACAATAGTTGGCCGTGATTGCATGATTGGCGGTCAGGTCGGAATTGTCGGCCATATTTCAATTGCGGATGGAGTGAAAATAGCCGCTCAATCGGGAGTCGGTAATGACATAAAGGAAAAAGGGGCTGTTGTGCAGGGGTCTCCTGCGTATGCTATTGGTAATTATAAACGTTCGTATGTGATGTTTAAAAAATTACCTGAAGTTCAGCAGCAGATAAATGAACTTGAGAAAATATTAAAAGAACTCAGGCAAATTGCCGGAGATAAATGATCGTTAAGGTTTAGTTTTACAAATAGAAAGTCTATTTACCATGAACATAAAACAAAGAACTGTCAAGGAACCGGTTACTGTATCGGGAGTGGGATTGCATACAGGAAAAAAAACAAACTTAACTTTTAAGCCCGCTCCGGAAAATTACGGGTTTAAGTTTCAACGTATTGACTTGCCCGGCAAGCCCGTAATTGATGCCGATGTAGATAATGTGGTTGACACTGCCCGGGGAACAACACTGGAGCAGAATGGCGGACGTGTAAGTACAACGGAGCACGTGTTGGCAGCAATGGTTGGGATGGAACTCGATAATGTATTGGTTGAACTGGATGGCCCTGAAATCCCTATAATGGATGGGAGTTCAATGCCATTTATAAGGGCGCTCGAAAAAGTCGGAACTGTTGAACAAAACGCGGAACGTGTGTATTTTGAACTGAAAGAAAACCTTTCATTTGAGGACCCTGTAAAGAAAGTAGAGATGCTGGCTGTTCCACAGGATGAGTTCAGGTTAACGGTTATGGTCGATTATAATTCTGAAGTGTTGGGTACGCAGCATGCTACCATGTATCATGTAGGTGAGTTCAAGGAAGAGATTGGTAAATGCAGGACCTTTGTGTTTCTGCATGAACTCGAAGGCTTATTGGCGCATAACCTTATCAAGGGCGGAGATCTTGATAACGCGATCGTGTTGGTCGATCGTGTTATTCCAGTAGAGAAAATCGAATATCTGGCAAAGGTGTTCAATAAGCCCGATGTGCAGGTAAAGGGAAAAGGAGTTCTGAATAACACTACACTTCATTATTATAATGAACCGGCCAGACATAAGCTGCTGGATATGGTTGGCGATCTGGCTTTGGTAGGAGTGCACATTAAGGCACATATATTAGCGGCCCGTCCCGGACATGCAGGTAATGTTGCGTTCGCGAAGATGATAAAGGAGTTGATCAAACAACAAAAGCAGCAAAAACCTACAGGTATTTCATTCGATCTGAATAAAACGCCTTTATATGATATTCATGAGATAAAGAAAATACTTCCTCATCGTCCTCCAATGCTTCTTATCGATAAAATAATGGAGATGAGTAAGGAGCATATCATTGGAGTAAAAAATGTGACAATGAATGAAGATTTTTTCAGGGGGCATTTTCCTGAGAACCCTGTAATGCCGGGTGTTCTGTTGGTCGAAGCTATGGCACAGGTGGGGGGAGTGATGGCGCTTAAAACAGTTCCTGATCCGGAAAACTATTTGACTTACTTCCTGAAAATAGACGGTGTGCGTTTCAGGCAGATGGTTATTCCGGGTGATACGGTGGTTTTCCGACTGGACCTGTTGACACCAATTAGAAGAGGACTTGTACATATGAAGGGAGTGGCTTATGTTAACAATAAGCCTGTAATGGAGGCCGAAATGATGGCTCAGATTGTTAAAACTAAAAATAAGGAAGCGAAAAATGAGCCAGCTCTCGTACATTAGTCCAAAAGCTAAATTTGGTGCCAATGTTAAAGTGGAACCTTTTTCAACTATTTATGATGATGTTGAAATTGGCGACAATACATGGATTGGCCCGAACGTAACTATTTTTGATGGTGCGCGTATTGGTAAAAACTGCAAAATATTTCCAGGTGCGGTAATAGCACCTGTGCCTCAGGACCTGAAGTTTGAGGGTGAGGTTACTACCGTTGAAATTGGTGATAATACAGTGATACGAGAACATGTTACCATACACCGCGGCACAAAAGACAAACATAAAACGGTGATCGGCAATAATTGCCTGATTATGGTGAGCGCTCATGTGGCGCATGATTGCACAATTGGTAATGGTGTTATTTTAGCATCATTTGTCGGGCTCGCGGGGCATTGTATAATTGAGGACCATGCTATACTCGAAGGTTTTGTTGGTGTGCAGCAGTTTGTACGGGTTGGCGCGCACAGCTTTATCGCGGGCGGTTCATTGGTTCGTAAAAATGTTCCTCCTTTTGTAAGGGCGGCAAAAGAACCCTTGTCATATGTAGGTATTAACTCGGTTGGCTTAAAGCGCAGGGGCTACACCGATGAAATGGTACGCCAGATAGAAGACATTTACCGAATGATATATGTACGCGGGCATAACCTCACTAACGCGTTGGCCATCGTTGAAACCGAGGCGCCAGCTTCTAAAGAAAAAGTGCAGATCGTTGATTTTATTAAGGAATCTGTGAACGGTATTATGAGGGGACTTTCCTGAGCTGTTTTGTAATTGGGATTAATCGAAATTTTTTGTAAAATTTAATCAGAATTTTATTCAATAAAGTTTTGCTTGTCGATACTTGAATAAATTGTCTGTCGTGTTTACTTTATTATTCCAAATTTAAGAGGTAAAGGGAGGGGAGGAAACACTACTAACCTCCCCATTTTGTTTATTGCACAATAAACCCCTTTATTTACTGAATCTTCAATTGTATAAATAAAATGTAATCAGCGCTTCAAATATAAATCTGTTTATTCTGTTCTCATTCAAGTTTTACACAAGCGGGTATTTTAGTTTGCAAGTGGTTATTTAGGCGATTTAGGAATTGTAATCTCACCCGGTACGGCAGGTGGCGGCGGGGGAGGTATTCCCATTTCATCTTTATCCACATCAAGGCCCTCGCAGTCCACACATTTTAATTCGTTTATTCCCATAACCCATCTGCGCTTCAGCATATCCTCGTCAAGTGTATTGCTTGCGTTTTTTATGTCGTAAATAATATGTCTCATACTTTTATCCAGATATATCATTTTGTTTTTCGGCACTTTAAGTGTTAACTCAACATTTTGTCCTCTCCATTTATCTTCACTTGCAATTTCAAATGTATGATCAAATTCAATGACTGAATCGGTCTGAACAATATTGTATTTTATTTTTTTCGCCCTGTTCATGGCATCCTTTTTTGTTTCGCCGCGCGCATTGGTGGTAATGATCAGCTCGAAGCTGTCGGTTTCGCCGGGAATAATATTCAGGTCGGGCGGGCCTAATGTTATTTTTTTCTCATCGAAAGTCACGAGGTTGCATCGGTGGTTATTTACAATAACCATTTTTTTGTTGTGGATATTGATGCCTTCTTCATATTCATCATCCGCATCCGCCTCAATTGCCGGATCGGTTTTAACTTTCAGATAAAGTATATTTGCCCCAGGCTCTTGAAGTGAGACATTGTGTGTTGTTTTCGCCTTCACATTAAAATCCCTCACAAATAGTATCCCTGCGTAAATCGAAATAAGGAGGCCCGTTATCCACAGTGTTGTAAAAGTGTATCTAAGTATGCGATTGGTATGGGGTATTTTAAATAATATTTTAAAACCTCCATAGATCAGCCGTATAAAGATAACACCGAGTAAAAGCCCTATGCCTAAAAAGGCCAGATCCATTTGATAAACCGAATTAAAAAGGATGTTTCCGAATTCGCGGATAGAGTAGGACGCCTCCTGTCCGTTCTCAAGAATACGTACAGAGTTGACACCAAACAGGGAGGCCATTAGCGCTACAACCAGAAGTGTTCCGATGATGATCATGAGCACAGCGACAAAGTTTCCGATAATCTTAAAGATTGTTCCGAATATCTGTGTCAGAAAACCTGTAATGTTTTCGGCCGCGCTGCTCATGCGCTGTCTGTTTTCTTTTGACCTGAATTCATTCTTCAGGTCATTCACTTTTTTTTTAAGGTGTTCGGTCTCTTCGTTAATGGTTTTGCCGATATTGTCAATATTCACCGGTTCGCCGCGCATTTCCAGTTTATCGGCAGTTGTTTTTGCAACCGGTATCACAATCCACAATATAATATAGAGCAGGAGGCCTGTGCCGAAAATGAAAAACGAAAGGGCAAATCCCAGCCTCATCCACAGCGGATCAAAGCCGAAATACGATGCTACACCAGTACATACTCCGCCAAGCATGCGTTCATCCGGGTCGCGGAAAATGCGTCTCTGACGGCCGTTGTAATAGCCGCTTGTTTGTTCTTTTGCTTTTTGTTGTTCCTGGCCGGGTTCGGTTTCGCCGGCGAAATCTTCGGGTTTGCCCATAATATTTATGACATGGTCAATGTCACCAATGCTAACCACCTGTTTGTTTTGCCCAACCTTTTCCTGAAGCATTTCGGCAATGCGCGCTTCAATGTCAGCCATAATTTCATCACGACCATCGGAATCGCTGAAACTTTTCTTTATCGTGTTCAGGTAGCTGCCCAGTTTTTCATAAGCGTCTTCATCAATATGGAAAACGATCCCGCTCAGGTTTATGGTTAGTGTCTTTTTCATTTTATATAATATTTCAGGTTTTTTTAATTTTTCTTTTGACTTTTTGCTCTTTGCCTTCTTGCATTTTTTTATTCACTCGTCCCTCGTCCCTTTCCATCGTCCCTACTTTTTTGTCGCTTTCGCCACTGCATCCGCCAGCTCATTCCAGGTCATATCAAGTTCTTTTAAAAATTGCTCGCCCAGCGGAGTAAGTTTATAATATTTGCGGGGAGGCCCCGATGATGATTCTTCCCAGCGGTAGCTTAAAAGGCCATCGTTCTTTAGTCGTGTGAGCAGAGGATACAATGTCCCTTCCACAACAATGAGTTTTGAATCTTTTAATTTCCCGATAATCTCCGAAGGATAATGGTCGCCTTTGGAAAGGATTGAAAGAATACAAAATTCAAGAACACCCTTTCGCATCTGTGCTTTTGTGTTTTCAATGTTCATGTTTGTATTTTTTAATATTAAGCTGTTTGGATTATTACAATGCAAAGATATGTACAAAGAATATTACTATGCAATACATAGTACTAAAATTGTTTATAAGTATTTGATTTTCAATAAGAAAATTTTCACTTTGGATTAAGGAAAACTGTGTATTTTTGAAAATTAAGAATTGCGAAGTATGAATTTAGCTCAGGATTTTGAACAACTCTTTACGCTCAGCACATTGGTTAGCTTACTTACATTAACTGTGCTGGAGATTGTATTAGGTATTGACAATGTTATTTTTATTTCAATAGTAGCGGGTCGCCTGCCACGTGATCAACAGCGTAAGGCGAGAGCAACAGGTTTAACACTCGCCTTACTTTTTCGGGTTGCATTGCTGCTGTCTATTAAATGGATACTTGGAATGACTAAACCTGTTGTTACAGTATTTGATTTTGAAGCGACAGGGCGTGATATTATATTGTTTGCCGGAGGTGTTTTTCTTCTGGTCAAAACAATAGGTGAGATTCATAATAGAATTGAAGGTAGTGATGATAATAATGAACCCACAGTGAAAAGCGTATCACTCGCCTCAATAACAATGCAAATAGTTTTTATTGATATTGTTTTTTCATTCGATTCAATATTGACCGCTGTAAGCTTAGTGAGCAATGTGCTGATAATGATCTGTGCCGTTATTTTGTCAATGATTATTATGTTACTGTCGTCTGAAAAAGTGAGCGATTTTATCAATCGCAATCCTACAATCAAGATGCTGGCCTTGTCGTTTTTGTTAATGATAGCCATCGTTTTAATCATGGATGCCGCACACATTCATGTTGATCAGATCAAGCCGTATATGTACTTCTCTATGGCCTTCTCGTTTATTGTTGAGATACTGAATATGCGAATGAGAAAGAAGAGCGCATCAAAGGGCCATTAGCTTTAATTTTCCCTATTTTTGCCCTCAATAACTAAAAAAATCATTTACCCAATAACTTAATAACTCCTTTCACCCTTGTTAGAAAAATTAGCCGCCATAGAAAAACGCTGGAAAGATGTGGAGCTGCAGATAGCGGATCCGAAGGTTATTGCCGATATGAAGCAGTTCACGAAGCTGAACCGTGAATACAAGCAATTGAAAGAAATTGTTGAAATATATTATTTGTATCGTGATGTTGTTGCAAATATTGCCTTCAATAAAAAAGTGCTGAACGATGAGAAGGACGAAGAGATGAAACAAATGGCCAAGTCTGATCTGTTGGAACTTGAAGTGAAAAAAAATCAGATGGAGGAACAGATCAGGCAATTGCTTGTGCCGAAAGATCCCGAAGATATACGCAACGCGATTGTTGAAGTGCGCGCCGGAACAGGCGGTGACGAAGCCAGCCTTTTTGCCGGAGAGTTATACCGCATGTATGTTCGTTTTGCGGAAGACAATGGTTTTAAAGTCCAATTGGTAAGTATTTCGGAAGGAACTGTTGGTGGCGTAAAAGAAGTTGCCTTCAATGTCATTGGCGACAATGCTTTTGGAACGCTGAAATTTGAATCGGGCGTGCATCGTGTGCAGCGCGTACCTGCAACAGAGCAGCAGGGACGGGTTCATACCTCTGCCGCCACAGTGGTTGTTTTACCCGAGGCAGATGATGTTGATATTGTAATTAATCCTGCCGACCTTGAAGTGACCACATCACGTTCGGGTGGAGCAGGCGGACAGAATGTAAACAAGGTGGAAACGAAAGTTCAGCTTACACATAAACCTTCCGGTATTGTTATTACCTGCCAGGTAGAGCGCTCACAGCATGGTAACCGGGAAAGAGCAATGCAGATGCTGCGTACAAAACTATACGAGATTGAACTTCAAAAACAACATGACTCCGTTACAAAGAGACGGAAAACAATGGTAGTAACGGGTGATCGTTCTGAAAAAATCAGGACGTACAATTATCCGCAAAACCGTGTGACGGATCATCGCATTAATTTAACGAGTTATGATCTGACGGCCTTTCTCAATGGTGATATCCGAAAATTTATTGAAGCACTTCATTTGGCAGAGAATGCGGAACGAATGAAAGAGGGTGGAATAGAAGTAGGGAAGTAAAAAAAGTAGCAGCGGCAGGAGGCAGGAAAAAAATAATAACGAACTTTGAATAATGACTAGGAAGGAACTCTTTGAAAATATAAAGAAGAAACAATCATTTCTGTGTATTGGTTTGGATTCTGATATAACAAAACTTCCTGAAGGTATTTCCAAAACTGCAGAAGGAATTTTTGAGTTCAACAAACAAATTATTGATGCTACGCATGATCTGTGTGTGGCATATAAGCCCAATATGGCTTTTTACGAAAGCCTTGGTTCTAAAGGCTGGGTGAGTTTAGAGAAAACGATCGCTTACATAAAAGAAAAACACCCCGATATTTTTACCATTGCTGATGCTAAACGTGGTGATATTGGAAATACTTCAAAGCTATACGCCAAAGCTTTTTTCGAGCAAATGAATTTTGATTCAATTACTGTTGCGCCATACATGGGTGAGGATTCCGTCATTCCTTTTTTAGAGTATAAAAATAAATGGGTGATACTTTTGGCACTTACTTCAAATCCAGGTGCTGAGAACTTTCAGCATTACCCACATGGAGGGAAATCCGTATATAAAGAAGTTCTTGAAGTTTCAAAAAGCTGGGGAGATGAGGATAACATGATGTATGTTGTTGGAGCGACTCGGGGCCAAATGATTAAAAATGTAAGAGACATTGTTCCGAAACATTTTTTACTTGTTCCGGGTATTGGAGCGCAAGGCGGAAGTTTAAAAGATGTTGTAGAATATGGATGGAATGACCAATGTGGTTTGCTGGTGAACGCATCTCGCAGCATAATATATGCAGGTAGCGGAAGTGATTTTGCACAAAAGGCGAGGGCAGAGGCGAAGAGGATGCAGGAAGAAATGAAACAACTTTTAAAAACTCATTCTGTTATATAATTTATAAAAAAATTCCCCTTTTGAATTTTGTTTTTCCTCTCTATTGATTTAAACAAATGACCGAAGAATTCCTCCATTACCTTTGGAAATACAAACGCTACAACTCTGCAAACCTTTCAACTCAAACAGGTGAAGTCATACAGGTTATTAAGCAAGGCGAACACAATACCGATGCCGGTCCGGATTTTTTCAATTCAAAACTGAAAATTGGAAAAACAATTTGGGCAGGAAACGTTGAGATTCATATACATTCCTCCGATTGGAAAAAACACAACCATCAATCTGATAAAGCGTACGATAATGTGATTTTGCATGTGGTATACAGGCATGATGAAAAAGTGTATCGTAAAACCGGTGAAGAGCTTCCCACTCTTGAGCTTAAAGGAAGATTTGACGAGTCTGTTTTTAAAAAATATTTACAGTTCAAGGCAAGCAAAACCTGGGTGCCCTGTGCGCCTCAGCTTAAATCGGTTGAAAGTTTTATCCTTAACAACTGGCTCGAACGGATGTTGGTAGAGCGGCTGGAACGAAAGTCAGGAGCCGTTTTAGCGAGTCTCGAAATAAATAAAAATAATTGGGAAGAAACGTTTTATCAGCATGTGGCCAGGAGCTTTGGTTTTAAAGTAAATTCCGATCCCTTTGAACTTTTGGCAAGGTCAATTCCGAATTCAATATTAGCGAAACATAAAAACAGTTTGTTCCAGGTTGAAGCGTTGTTGTTCGGGCAGGCAGGTTTATTGGATAATCAGTTTGTTGACACCTATCCTCAATACTTACAAAACGAATACGCCTTCCTCCGAAAAAAATATAAATTAACCCCGCTCGATCCGCATGTATGGAAGTTTCTGCGTTTGCGGCCTTCTAATTTCCCAACCGTTCGCATCGCGCAATTCGCATCGCTCATTTTTAACAGCATTCATTTATTTTCAAAAGTCATCGAAACAAACAAGCCTGATGCGCTGAAAAAATTATTTTCAGTCAGGGCTTCTGAGTATTGGGAAACACATTATATGTTCGATAAAAAGTCGGCCAAGTCAGTGAAATCAATTGGTCCGGATGGAGTAAATAATATTATCATCAATACTATTGTACCATTCCTGTTTGTTTACGGTAAAAGTAAAGCTGAAGAAAAATATGTTGACCTTTCATTAGCGCTGCTTGAAAAAATTGAACCTGAAAATAATTCTATCATTGATAAATGGGAGCAGTTTGGTGTAAAAGCCAAAAGCGCCTATCAAACCCAGGCGCTTCTTCAATTAAAGAATGAGTATTGTTC
>JAEUTS010000248.1 GCA_016787005.1 Bacteroidia bacterium | reverse complement strand
TGAAAAAATCAGTGGCTTTTTTGCCGATGGTAATCACATGAATGTTGCAACCCTGGTATTGCTCACGTATTAACTGATTCGCGAGTTTGGTAATGTTGCTGTTAAAAGCCCCGCACAAGCCGCGGTTAGAGTTAATAACAACAAGTAAAACATTTTTTACAGGTCTTTGTTTGGAAAAAGCTCCATCCGAACTGCCGAGACTTGCACTTAAGTTTTCCAATATTTCCCTTAGTTTATTGGCATACGGACGCATCTGAACAATTGCATCCTGCGCACGTTTCAACTTAGCCGCACTCACCATTTTCATGGCACTGGTAATTTGCTGCGTTGAGCTTACCGAAACTATTCTATTGCGGACTTCTTTTAAATTGGCCATTTTAATCAGTTGGCAAAAGGCAGTTGGCAGTTAGCAAATCATTGCCAACTGCTAATTGCCAATTAGCAAATTATTTTTTATACTTTTTCGTCATATCCTTCGCAACACTTTCGATTACGGTAGTTTCCTTATCCGTGATCTTGCCGGCTTTTAATTCAGCCAAAACATCTTTGTGTTTGCTTTCAAGGTACTGAAGGAAATCAGCTTCAAATTCCCTTACTTTATTTACAGGTACATCACGTAATAAACCTTTTGTGCCGCAGTATAAAATTGCGATCTGTTGTTCTACCCGAAGTGGTGAAAATTGTCCTTGTTTCAGGATCTCCACGTTGCGTGAGCCTTTGTCGAGTACAGCTTTGGTAGCGGCATCGAGGTCGGATCCGAATTTAGAGAAAGCTTCCAGTTCACGGAACTGAGCCTGGTCGAGTTTTAATGTGCCTGCTACTTTTTTCATTGATTTGATCTGCGCATTACCTCCCACACGTGATACCGAAATACCCACGTTAATAGCAGGACGAACGCCCGCGTTAAACAGGTTCGACTCAAGGAAGATCTGTCCGTCAGTGATGGAAATTACGTTGGTCGGAATGTAAGCAGATACGTCACCCGCTTGTGTTTCGATAATTGGCAAGGCCGTTAATGACCCTCCGCCTTTAACAATACTCCTGATCGATTCAGGAAGATCGTTCATCTTTTGCGCGATATCATCATTCGCATTGATCTTGGCGGCACGCTCTAACAAACGGCTGTGCAGATAAAATACGTCACCCGGATAAGCTTCGCGTCCCGGAGGACGACGCAGTAACAAGGATACCTCACGGTAGGCCACAGCTTGTTTCGACAAATCATCATAAATGATAAGTGCCGGCCTGCCGGTATCACGGAAAAACTCACCGATAGCAGCACCTGCGAAAGGAGCATAGAACTGCATTGGAGCAGGATCTGATGCTGTGGCACAAACGATAACGGTATAGGCCATTGCGCCATTCTCTTCCAGTACGCGTTGAATATTCGCTACAGTAGATCCTTTTTGCCCGATTGCAACATATATACAATAAACAGGTTTCCCTGCTTCGTAAAATTCCTTTTGGTTAATGATGGTGTCGATACAAACTGCTGTTTTACCTGTTTGACGATCCCCGATCACCAACTCACGTTGGCCACGGCCAATAGGTATCATCGCATCGATCGCTTTTATACCTGTTTGTAGTGGTTCATTGACCGGCTGACGGTAAATGACACCCGGAGCCTTTCTTTCCAAAGGCATTTCATAGGTCTGGCCTTTAACAGGACCTCTTCCGTCAATCGGTAAGCCGAGTGTATCAACCACACGACCAAGCATACCTTCACCTACGTTGATAGATGCGATCTTACGTGTACGTTTAACAGTATCACCTTCTTTCACATCGTTTGAAGAACCGAGCAATACAGCGCCTACGTTATCTTCTTCCAGGTTAAGCACAATACCTCTTAATCCGTTCTCGAATTCGATCAGCTCGCCTGATTGTACATTGCTTAATCCGTAGATACGGGCAATCCCATCACCCACTTGCAACACTGTTCCAACTTCTTCAAGCTCGGATGCTGTTTTGTGACCGGATAATTGTTGCCTTAATATTGCAGATACTTCTGCTGGTTTTATTTCTGCCATAAAATATATGCCCCTCTCCGGCTTCTCCCCAAGGGGAGAGGGGTCTTGTTGATATTTGTTTTTACTTTTCGCCCCTCCCCTCCGGGGAGGCTGGGTGGGGCTTTATTATAATTATTTTACACAATCGATTATTTCCTGTTCCATTTTATTTTGCCATCCTTCACCATTTCTCTTGTTTAACTTTTTGTATGCCTTCTCGTTATGAATTTTCCACTTTTCTTTTACAGCGCCACTCTTTTTAATATACCTGACTCCGTATTTCTGGTGCATTCTTGCTGCACATGCCGGATATTTGGAATACGTTTCCATATCAAATTTGACATGCAACCCGTACACATACACTTTATGTTTTAGTTGACCAAATGAGTACAAAGAACAAATTAAAAAAAACGAAAGAAAAAAAACTTTCATCAGAACTCTTTTATATATGGATTCTCATTAAATGTTCTGTAAAGCGATTTTAATTTACGTGCAATGCTTGTATCATCCTGCTTATCGCCGACTCTGATAATAAATCCTCCGATAAGGTTTTTGTCAACTTTCTCAATCAGTTCAATCTCAGAATTGGCACTCTTTTTAACTACATCAAGCACTTTTTTTCGAAGTTCATCATCCAAACCAAATGCTGTAGTAACAATAGCAGTAAGTATATTTTTGTGTTTTTTATATTGTTCAGTAAATGCTTCAGCGGTTTCAGCAATAAACATTTCCCTGCGTTTATGAATAATGATAGTGAGGAAATCAAGTGTCAGCTTCTCGATCCTGCTACTGAAAATCTCTTTGAAAACAGCCAGCTTCTTGTCGCTTTTAATAATGGGGCTATTTAATAATACCCGAAGATCATGACTTTCCTTGCAGGTATTCAGTACTAATTTCATATCCGCATAAACCTTTTCTACCGAACCTTTTTCGATCGAAAGGTCGAGTAACGATTTAGCGTAACGTGATGCGACTTTGGTCATA
>JAEUTS010000241.1 GCA_016787005.1 Bacteroidia bacterium | reverse complement strand
TACTTTTCGGCAGCGAGTTTATTCGTGTTATATACTTCATCACTGGCCGGCTTTTTGTATGCCACTTTCATTTTAGCGCGGGGTTTAAATAAATTACCTGCCCAATCAACAATTGAATTAATCAATTTTCCGGGATCATTCCCCTTCCTGTATTGAACAATAAAAATATAGCCGTACAATGCACCCCCAATGTGTGCCACTTTTCCTCCTGTATTACTGTAAAAATCGATGAGCGTAGACAGAATAAAAGATACAAGGGCCAGGTATTTAAGTTTTACAGGGCCAAATAAAAGTAATTGAATAGTATAGTTAGGTATTAAAAAAGCAATTGCCACCACAATAGCCATAACAGCGGCAGAGGCACCAATTAATATTGCTCCGGATAATGCTTCAGGGAATAAAAAATCGGTTACGATAAATAAAATACCGCCACTTATACCGCCTAATAAGTAGGTACTGATCAGCTGCCTGCTTCCAATGAATTCAACAAATAGTTGTCCCATCCAATATAACCAAAGCATATTGAAAAGAATATGGAACACATCATTGTGAAAGAACATGTATGTAACAGGCGTCCAGAAGTGAGTAAGAATATAAGAAGGATCGGTTGTAAGTCCGAGTAACTGGTATACTTCACTGCCTGCTCCTCCTGAAATTCTTGCAATACCAATAAAAAGATTCGATACGACAAATAAAATAACGTTAATGACTATCAATTTCATTAACCCGTTATTCTTGCCACTGAATGTATTTTTCAGATCTTCAACGATGGACATAGCTCTTAATAAAATTGATTATGGTGCTTACCCCAGTATTTTATAAGTATAAAGCCGAAAAGCATGCCGCCTAAATGCGCAAAATGGGCCACATTATCTCCAACTGCACCCTGTATGCCCGAAAACAATTCAATGGCACCATAAATAATGACAAAATACTTTGCTTTAATGGGTATGGCGAAATACACATACAACATTGTGTTCGGAAACAACATACCAAAAGCCAGAAGGACGCCGAAAACGGAACCGGAAGCTCCAACCACTACAGGCGCATTTAACAATTCATCTTTGTAATTATTCATAAACTCCAGTGAAGCCCTCAACATTCCCGGCTTATCTCCGGCAGCTTCCATGCCATTATATTGCGCGATGAGTGTTTCGACCTGATCCTTCAATTCAACGGAAACAATTTTAAAATGACCGGATTGAAAGAATTCCTCAAATTGCTTGAGATCTGGACTGGCAATATATTGATTAACAAAGTCGACTGTAGGTGTTATCTGGAAATAAAAAATGACATAATGAGTAAGAGCCGCACCAAAGCCCGTTACCAAATAAAATGTAAGGAATCGTTTTGGTCCCCAGAAATTTTCCAGTACAGAGCCGAACATCCATAAAGCGAACATATTTGACAACAGGTGAAAAAAATCACCATGCATGAACATATATGTGATAAACTGGTAGACCTTAAATTTATCGGCAAAAAAGTAATGTAAGCCCAGGAATTCGCTTAGCTCAATGTTATAAGCGTTTCTTAAAACAGATTGAGCAAAAAGAAATATAACATTGATAATAAGAATATTCTTAATTACGGGAGGTAATATCTGAAAACTGGATGGGCGGTATTCCTGGTAGCTCATATTTGCACAATTATTTTTTAAACAACCTCTCTATATCAGCAACAGCCATTGTTGTAACAATCGGCTTGCCCGAAGGCGACGTATATGGCATTGCACATGCGAACAACCTGTCAATAAGGCTTTGCATTTCACTTTGTGTTAATGATTTACCTGATTTAACAGCAGCGTTCCTTGCCATTGACCTGGCTATATTGTCACGTTTATCAATCTTAATTTCAATAAGATTTAACTTGTAGGTTTCAAGCAAACCCTCCAGCAATTGCGCGCTATCAGCATTCGTTACATCTGCAGGGATACCATTTATCACAAATGTATTCTTACCAAACTCGCTGATATCAAAACCAACTCCATGAATTTCCGCTGACAACTCCTTCACTAACTCCGCATCGACTGTGCTTAATTCAATAGTTTTAGGGAACAAATCCTGTTGCGATGACGCCTTGTGATTCGCTATCGAATTCACATATTGCTCATATAAAATACGCTCATGCGCACCCTGCTGATCAACAATCATAAGCCCGGACTTAATCGGAGATAAAATATATTTACCATGCAACTGAAAAACCTGGCTGCCTTCCTCAACATGTATCACCTCCCTGTCTTTCTCTGCAGGCTTTTGATGCTGTTCCGTTTCGGCCCTTATTGACTCGTACAACTTTTCCCAATTGGCCTTATTTGATAAGTTAAGGACGGATTCACTCTTCTTATATGATGTTGATGAAACGCTTGTTTTAAAAGGATTGTAATTCGGATCAACCTTTATTGTTGGCTCGGGAATAAAATCCTTATCCGACTTTAAAGGAATATTGGCAAAACTCATTTCCTGGTTGAAATCTATAGTTGGTGTTATATTGTGCTTTCCCAATGAAAGCTTAACACTTGAACGCAAAATAGCATAGATCGATTTTTCGTCTTCAAACTTTATTTCAGTTTTAGTAGGATGTATATTTATATCAATTGTTTTCGGATCCACTTCCATCAATATGAAGTAAGACGGGAAGCTATCTCTCGCCAATAATTCATCATAAGCTCCCTGCACTGCGTGATTCAGGTAAGCACTCTTTATAAAGCGCTTGTTGATGAAAAAAAACTGTTCTCCCCTCTTCTTTTTAGCGAACTCCGGCTTACCAATGTATCCTATAAGATTGAGAATATTTGTTTCCTGCTCTAAAGGAGCCAGTCGTTCGTTATAGTTGCTGCCAAACAAAGCAACAATACGCTGCTTCAAAGACCCCTTTTCCAGTTGAAAAACGGCCTGGTTATTATGATGCAATGAGAATGCTATTTCAGGATGAGGTATAACTACCCGCTCAAACTCTTCCAGTATATGACGAAACTCCACCTGGTCGGATTTCAAAAAATTCCTGCGGGCCGGAACATTGTAAAATAAATTTTTAACGGAGAAGGATGTACCAACAGGGCTATTAAAAGGATTCTGGCTTTTCACTTCACTACCTTCCATTTCAATGCGTGTACCTATCTCATCGATATGCCTTCGTGTTTTTAATTCAACATGCGCGATGGCCGCAATCGAGGCCAATGCCTCACCCCTAAAACCCTTGGTACGTATATTAAACAAGTCATCGGCTTTTTTAATTTTAGATGTGGCGTGACGTTCAAAACTCATACGTGCATCGGTTTCACTCATACCGCAACCGTTGTCAATAACCTGTATGAGTGTTTTGCCGGAATCTTTTACAATAAGCTTAATATCAGTTGCGCCTGAATCAATGGCATTTTCAAGCAACTCCTTTACAGCAGATGCAGGTCGTTGAATAACTTCACCTGCCGCTATCTGGTTGGCAACTGAATCGGGCAAAAGCTGAATAATATCGGACATTGTTACTTTTTTAAACTTTAGGCATTACTAACTCATTTTCCTTTTGTAATCCATGTGCAGAAATAAATTCATCGTATTCCTGCATAAATGTCTTTCTTTTATGATGCTCTTTTTGATTGACTATGTATAAAAAAACTTTCTCCAATTGAGATTCGCTAACTGATTAGGCTCCATAACCTGTTTGCCAGGCAAATTTTTCAGTTATCAAATTTTGTTGATTTATCCAATGTGAAGTATTCCCCTTAACCTGTTTTACAATATCTGTAATTGCAATTTTAGGGTTTTGTAAAAACAATAAATGAATGTGATCGGCCATACCATTAATAATACGGACAGGACTGCCATTTTCATTTAATTGTTGGCGTACATGTTCATGTATTTGTATTTCAACATTAGATTTAATTAATGGCAACCTATCCTTTGTTGCAAAGACAACATGTAACCATATTTTATTATATGAATGTGGCATAATTAATATTTATTTAAACCGTTAAAACGGTTTCGTTCTCCTATACTATCATCATAGCCCACGGATTAATCCGTGGGCTATGAAATAAAACCAAAATTTTGTTAATGGTTTTAACCATTTATGTAAAATGAGGTTAAATATACTACTTATGAAGGAGAAATTCCGGTGTAAGCACCACCGAAAATTGCAATGTTGAAAATTATTATTCGGAAAGAATAAGCACGACTTCCCTCAATTCACAAATTGGCGTTAATAAGTTGGATTCACTAACGTAATTGTCAAGTATCCATTTGGATAACTTTATCCCTTATGCGAAAAACTGTATATCAGCGGGTTTCAATATTTATTCTGTCTGCAGCAGCCCTGCTGTTTGCCGGCTTTAAGCAGCCCCCCGATAATTCCATTCCGTTTTACGCTTTAACCAATACCCATTGGACAGATTCGGTTTATCTAACATTAAGTCCCGATGAACGCATTGCACAGCTTTTTATGGTAGCCGCTTATTCCAATAAGGACAAAAACCATGTAGATGACATAAAAGAACTGGTTTCGAAATATCGGATAGGCGGACTCATTTTTTTTCAAGGCGGTCCTGTGCGAGAAGCAATACTGACTAATGAATACCAAAGTTTGTCCAAAGTTCCGTTGATGATCTCAATTGATGGTGAATGGGGCTTAGCAATGCGATTGGACAGCACAACGCAATTCCCAAGACAAATGTCGCTCGGCGCTTTACAAAATGACACATTGATCTACCAAATGGGTGCCGAAATAGCCCGACAATGCAAACGCTTAGGAATACACGTTAACCTCGCACCCGTTGTTGATATTAACAGCAATCCGCTCAACCCGGTTATCAGCAACCGTTCGTTTGGCGAGAACAAATACCTGGTGGCCCGGAAAGCCGCAATGTACATGAAAGGTATGCAGGATAATGGGGTGATGGCCAATGCCAAACATTTTCCGGGACATGGTGATACGGACAGCGATTCACATAAAACATTACCAACTATCAAGCACTCCAAAGAAATGCTTGATTCACTGGATCTGTATCCATTTAAACAACTAATGGAAAAAGGACTCGGCAGCTTAATGGTAGCTCATTTATTTATTCCTTCACTTGACTCCACAAAAAACACTGCCTCTACCCTATCCAAAACTATTGTTACGGGCCTGCTTAAAAATGAATTGAAATTCAACGGACTAATTTTTACTGATGCGCTTAACATGAAGGGTGTAAGCAAATTCTATCCTCCCGGAGTTGTAAATGTGAAAGCGCTCCTGGCAGGAAATGATGTGTTATTATTTGCTGAAGATGTGCCCACAGCTATCACCGAAATTAAAAAAGCAATCGCTAAAGGAGATATCACACAGGAAGAAATTGACAAACGCTGCAAAAAAATATTGCTTGCCAAACAATGGTGCGGACTTGACTGCTATAAGCCTATTGAGCTCCAAAACCTTATTAAGGACCTGAATACACCACAAGCTGATCTCATCAATCGAAAACTGGTTGAAAGTTCACTCACATTATTACAAAACAAAAACAACCTGATTCCATTGCAAAAACTGGATACACTTAAGATAGCGTCATTATCGCTTGGATATAAAACCAGGAACCAATTCCAGGAAATGCTCGGGTACTACGCACCTGTAAAACATTTTGGCCTTGACAGAACCGCAAAACCTTCGGAATGTGATTCGGTGATAAAATGGCTTAAGGCATATAATCTTGTTATTATTCATGTAAATAACACAAATAATTCACCGGCAAAAAATTTCGGATTCACTGATCAATCCTCAAAGGTATTGCGAGAAGTCATGCAACAAAACAAAACCATTGTCAATGTCAGCGCCAATCCATACATACTTCCCCGTATTGATAGTCTTCAAAACGCGGATGGAATTATTTTATCATATGAAGATAATGAGCTGACTCAAAGCCTTTCCGCACAACTTATTTTTGGCGCGATTGGCGCAAGTGGAAAACTGCCTGTTACAGCTTCTACGAACTTTAAATCCGGCACAGGCATTGAGACAAGCAGCCTGGGACGATTTAAGTATACCATACCTGAAGAACTTGGCCTTTCAACTTCCGACTTCGACAGGATAGATACCATTGCATTGTATGGTATAAAAGAAAAAGCTTACCCCGGTTGTGAAATTCTTGTGGCAAAGGATGGTAAAGTGATCTACCAGAAATCATTTGGCTATCATACTTATGAGAATAAGCGGGCTGTCACAAATACAGATATATATGACCTGGCTTCGGTAACCAAAATCGCGGCATCAACACCTGCGTTAATGAAAATGGTTGAAGAGAAAAAAATAAAACTTGACGACCGCTTATGTTACTATCTTCCCGAACTGGAACAAACAAACAAACAAAACATTGTTATCCGGGAAATGATGACACACCAGGCCGGCTTGCGTGACTGGATCCCTTTCTGGCTTCATACAGTAAAAAAGGGGCAATACAAGCCAGGTATTTACAGTAAAACACAAAACGATTCCTTCCCAATCCGTGTGGCTAACGACATGTATATCCGAAAAAATTATACGGACACCATTTATAAAGAGATCGCCAATTCCGAAGTCAAAGAAGCAGGCCGATATAAATACAGCGACCTCGGCTATTACTATCTCAAAAAAATCATAGAACAAAAAACAGGAGTTCCGTTGAATGAGTATGTTTCAAAAAATTTTTATACTCCTCTCGGACTTTCAACCATGGGTTACCTTCCACGTGAACGATTTGAGTTAACCAGAATACCACCAACCGAATACGATGTGAAATTCCGCAAACAATTGGTTCATGGCGATGTACATGATCAGGGAGCGGCAATGATGGGCGGCGTTGGCGGACATGCAGGCGTATTTGCCGACGCGAACGACCTCGCTATACTTACGCAAATGTTCATGCAAAAAGGAGAATACGCAGGTGTCAGATACCTTGATACGGCAATAGTGAGTGAGTTCACCCGCTGCCAGTATTGTGCCGACAACAGGAGAGCCGTCGGATTTGACAAACCGGAAACCAATTCAACAAAAGAGAGTCCTGTATGTGATTGTGTGTCATATCTGAGCTACGGGCATTCCGGGTTTACAGGCACCATTACATGGGCTGACCCTGCAAAGAACCTTGTGTACGTTTTTCTTTCTAACCGTGTTTATCCCGATGCAGAGATAAACAAGCTTTCCAAGCTAGGAATACGCAGTAAAATTCAAAAAGAGATTTACAACGCCGTCAAATAAAATAATATCAGGGCGCGGTGAGATTAACATTTATACTGCAACCGTTTTTGTCCTTAATATTTACAATGTATGCACCGGGACAAAGTTGATTTTTATACCTGTTTATGTAACCATCCGGCCATGTATAACTATACGGGAGGGTGCCTCCTGATGCAGTTATCATAATCCACTCTTTACAGCCGCACGCCAAACAGTTAGCTGTGCCTTTCGAAAATAATCCTGCCAAAGGCGGAGGTGAAACCATAGTCGTAGTTGAGACAACCGTGCAACCCTTGCTATCGGAAACCGTTACCGTATATGTATTCGGCACAAGACCTGTTGCGCCCGAAGTGGTATGGCCACTGCTCCAGTTGTAAGTATAAGGTGCTGACCCGCTTGTTCCTGAAGCCGTTACTGAACCTGTCCCTCCGCTGCAACTAATAACTGTTGGTATGACTAATACACTCACTGAAGGATTCACGGTTACGACTGCTGTAGAAGTAGAAGTACCTCCACCGGTATCCCTTATTGTTACAGTATAGGTGGTTGTAGACACAGGACACGGACTTATATTCTGCGTTGTGGCACTGTTGCTCCACAAATAAGTATACGGACTTATACCTCCGACACCACTTGATGTTACCGTAGCACATGAGCCGGGACATATTGAACTGCCTGTGGCGGTTACAGTCGGGCCCGATGAGCAATTAATTACAGTAATATTATTTGTCACCGTCGCCAGGCACCCTCCATTAAATACCTGGTGCGTGATCGTATAGTTTCCGACAGATAAAAAAGTGTAAGAAAATTAACAGTTGTACCGCTAACACTTGCGGGAGAAGAAATGATCCAGGAATAGGTTGTACCTGCACCAGAGGTTCCTGCATTGACAAGATTAACCAATGCACCCATACAAATTGTTCCCGCAGGTGATTGTGTGAATGCAGCAGAAACCGGACTTGAAGAAGTTATTGTGATTGACTTTGTTATGGTACACCCAACAGCATCGGTAACAGTTACTGTATAAGTACCGGGCCCCGGTGTAAAAGAGGAGGTTACATGACCACTGCTCCAGTTGTATGTATAAGGAGCAGTACCACTTGTTACGCTAACTGAAACTGATCCATTGGTCGTACAGGTACTGTTTGTCCCAGATATGGCTGCAACTAAAGGAAACATAGGTGTAACCGTCCCTGTAATGGGGCAACCGGCGGCATCAGTAACTGTAACCGTATACGTACTTCCATTGAGTCCAGTAGCTGTTGCGGACGATTGGCCATTACTCCAAATATAAGTATAGGGTGTGCTGCTACTTGCAGGCAATGCCGTTGCTGTTCCAAAACCCGTGCATGAAGCCCATTGTGTTGAAAACCCAAGTCCCATTGGCAAAGGTTGAGTGAGTGTAACCGTTTTAATTGAAATACAGGAGCCCTGCGAAATGGTCACCGTGTAGGTTCCCGCGGTTAAACCACTACCGGTAATTGTGGTACCCGAAGTTGTACCGGTGTTACCATTACTCCAGCTGAATGTATACGGACCACCACCACCGGTAATTGTTACTGTTGCCCCCCCGTTATTTGTACCATTGCATGTTACATTAACAGGTGTCGCGGAAACTATTGTTAAAGGTTGTGTTATTGCAACGGTTGAAATGGATATGCACGAACCTTCTGTAATTGTTACTGTGTATGTATTTGCCGATAAGCCCGTTAGAGGAATGGCCGTGGATGTTGTTATTCCTGATGTTCCGTTACTCCAACTGTAAGAGTATGGGCCGCCTGAGCCATTGCTGATAACAACATTGGCACTTCCATTGCCGGCGCCGCTGCAACTTACATTTGCGGTAAGCATGGCTGCAGCCGACATCACGCAGCCACATGGATTGACAGTAATATAGCCCGTTTTTACAACACTGTCTTTTTTACATACAGTAGTAAGAATAAATTTAACCGGGTATGAACCGGGAGATGGATAAGTAACCGTAGGATTTAGAACCGTTGAGCTTGCAGGAGATCCACCGGCAAATATCCATTGGAACCTGTATCCTGTGGTATCACATGTAACAGCCATTGTGGGAGTAAAAGAAACCGGATGATTAATGCAAACATTAGTTGTACTTGCATTGAAATCCAGACCAAGCACTTTAGCCTCACACAGATTTAGGCACAACTGGGAAATAGCTGCATCACCACAATAAGGTGTTGCAGGTCCTCCGTAAATTGTCTGATATGCTCCGGGAGTTACCGGATAGCCCCCATTTGTAAGTGTTGTGAAATAGAGGAAGTTCTGAGAGGTAGCAATTAAACCTCCTCCTTCAGAAAGCCCCACTTCTCCGGCAGCTTCATCCTGCCCGGTACCCCCCATATATGTTATACAAAGCAATTTACCTGTTGGACTATACTTGATGATAAAAGCATCTTCATCTCCGCCGCGGTTAGGTTGAACTGCACAGGCACTTATGGGAGCATTCTGCGGATTACTGGCATCCTCCCATTCACCTGAAACATAAACATTATCATTTTTGTCAATGGCAAGCAATGAACCGAATTCCTGTGCTGCCTGACCGTAGTATGTTCCCCATTGCCGCACCCCATTACCATTGAACTTAACCACAAAGAGATCCATCGCTCCGCCTAAAGTTGTCTGAGGTGCGCCTGCTGTCGCAATACCACCATTGGACCAGGTAAGGCCGGTCAGAATTACGTTTCCGGAATAATCGGCAGCGACAGCAACAGCTTCTTCCCGATTAACACCTCCGTAAACAATATTCCACATAAGTCCGCCACCAGGGTTAAACTTAAAGAGTCCCGCAAGCGTAGTTGTAGTAAATGCATTGCCTGCCACATAAATATTTCCTGTTTGATCACAGCTAACTCCCGCACAACTTGTCAGGCCTGAATTATAAGTTCCCCATATACGGGCACCATTAGATGCAAATTTTGCAATATATGGTATAGAGCCTGCTCCTCCATACGAAGATTGGTAAGTACCGGCAGTGGCAATTCCCGAAGAGGAACTTGTCATACCGTATAAAATAATATTACTTCCATCTGTTGTTACGGCAGTACCCGAAGTGAAATTAGTTCCGCCATAAAAAGTGCTCCAAAGCCTTGCTCCTGCCGCGTTAAACTTAAAAAGAAATGCTTTTTGTGTTCCCCCAAGCGCATTTAGAAAAACAATATTTGCACCGCTGGCCCCCACCGGAAAATTGGCTGATGCGGTATTACCGGATACACAAATATTTCCAAGCGCATCACAGCTTATACCTCTTCCTTCATCAAGCGCATTTCCCCCGAGATATGTAGAAAACACAAGCGCTCCTGCAGGATTCATTTTAGCAACAAAGGCATCTGTATTGGTGCCATATACATTCTGAAAAGGACCAACAGATACCGGAAAATTGGTTGATATGGTCCAACCGGTAAACACCGGGTTTCCTGCAGGGTCTGTGGCTATACAAGTCAGTTCATCATTATCACTCCCGCCAAAATAGGTAGCCCATGGATCAATTACCAAAGGATACTCCGGGTTATATATTCCTAAACTAAAAGTTATCTCATAGGAAGTATATGGTGTGAGATCAGAGATACGGGGTTGATCAGCCAGGCCTGTCCGTTCTTTCTTTTCCAATTTATATTCCGCACTTACAGGCACAATTTCCCCATTTATGCTCTGGTAAACCTTTGGAATACTTTCAATAATCTCATTTATCGAATTCTTAATTCTTAATTTCCCATCCCTTATGTCTACATCTTCCGCTCCACTGTATCTCAATCTGATGTTTGAAGGATCTCCACCCGCGTTTACAACTATATCGTATTTCAAACCCAATTCTTTCCCACCAAAATATTTCACATCAATTTTATTGTAAATATTTTTTACTGTTACCTGGTTGTAAGAATTTACATGGGTGACACCTTGCGGACAATGTGGGTAATAGAAGTTGGTGTAATCTTCCGTTTCTAACTCCGGAATTACAGCGACATCCGTATTGGAATTCAGAAAATCAATATCGATCCTGTGTAACTTTACCATTTTTTTTTGCAACAACTCTTGTTTGGTCTTTTTTCCATTCTCCAACTTTAATGCGCCGGCTTTCAACATATCTTCCATCTCCTCATGCACTTCATGCAACACTTCGCCTGTGTTAGTCATCACATAGCTGATCCCGGTTTTGCGCAGGTACACATCAGCTCCTCTTTCGCTCGCTTTATATAAAATATCAGGTCTGAAGTTATGCTCCATATCAACAAGCTGTCCTTTATTCGGGGTAAAACACATGCCATTGCCTCGAATATTTGCCGACAATTGTGCATGTTCCTTTTCAGTGGAAATATTCATATTTCCGTTGGCGAACAGATTAAATGTGACTAGAAGGGTTACAATAAAAAACCAGAATGTATTTTTCAATGTATCGAATGTTATTTGAACTATACAACTACATTCCTGAACTCACATGCTTATTGGTTATTAATCAGCAGACTTTTAAATTTACAGTTCCTACGACTAATTTCAAATCTATTTTTGTCTTAATATTTGTGTTGATAAATTTAATTTTATTGACAAGTGATTGATTATCAAAATGTAATCACTTAGTTATGTTATCTATCAAACAGTATTAATTATACTTTATTTGGATTTAAGGCCGTAATCAAGGCGTCGTGAGGCTGATATTTAAATTGCATCCGTCACGGTGTAGTTAAACTTACGTTTATACTACAACCGTTTTTATCTTTAATATTTATAATGTAATTGCCCGGACAAAGTTGATTCTTGTATCTGTTAGCATATCCATCAGGCCATGAATAGCTGTATGGGCTTGTGCCTCCCGCTGCATTAACCATTAACCATTCTTTACAACCGCAACTGCTGCAGTTGGCGGCACCTTTGGTGAATTGTCCGGATAAAGGCGGCGGTGACAATATTACAACCGTGCTGATCCCTGTACAGCCTTTAATATCAGTAACCGTTACAGTATAATTACCTGCTGAAAGACCAGTTGCTGTTTGTGAAGTTTGACCATTACTCCAGGTGTAAGCATATGGAGAACTTCCATTGCCTCCTGAGGCTGCCGCTGAACCTTTGCCTCCATTACAGATTATATTATTAGAAGTAACTGTTGCTGCAACGGCAGAATTAACAGTTACCATAGCTGTTGAGGTGGAAGTATTACCACCGCTGTCTTTTATTGTTACAGTGTAAGTAGCTGTTGAAACGGGACATACATTTATATTTTGTGTTGTTGACCCGTTGCTCCATGAATAAATATATGGAGGGGATCCCGCCGTCCCACTAGAAGTTATTGCCGCACATGATCCTTGACATACTACATTACCGATTGCCGTTACTTTTGGCCCGGTACAATTAATAACCACCACCGTTGATTGTACTGGATTCGTACAACCATTGGTTGTAACCTGGTGAGTAATACTATAATTGCCGGGGGATAAAAAAGTGTAAGAAAAATTTACCGTAGTGCCGGTCACCACTGTACCCGAATTCGGGAAACTGATACCCCAATAATAAGTACCGGTTGTGCCAGTATTTGTAAAGTTCACGGTTGTTCCTGCACAAACAGTTCCACTTGGAGATTGTGTAAATGAAGCATTAGCCGGACTGGTACTTGTAATATTAAATATTGTCGAAGCCGTACAACCCTGAGCATCCGTTACTGTTACAGTATATGCACCGGCCGCAAGGTTGGCATAAGCTCCTGCTGTTCCGCCGGTATTCCAGCTATATAAATATTTAGGTGTCCCTCCGGAGACATTGATAGATGCAACGCCACCGTTACCTTTAGAACATGTAATATTTTCAATCGTCATATTCACAATAAGCGGAGCCGGTTGGTAAACAGTTACAGTAGATGTATCATGACAACCCAACGCATCCTTTGCAATGCAGGTATATGTTCCCGCAGTTAAATTATTAGCAGTTGCAGCAGTGCCTCCAAATGGCAGCCAGCTATATGCATAAGTTGCCGTGCCTCCTGTTTCAATAATTGTTGCACTGCCTGTATTGCTGCCGGGGCAGCTTGCATTGACATACGAAGTTGTTGCGTTCATTCCAACAGTAGCGGGTATAACTACACTTTTTTTAATTGTATCCAACTTACAGGCATTCACTATCAATGACACCGTGTATGTACCCGGCCCCGGAAATTTAATATCCGATACATGCAACCCATCTGCTACGGAGGGTATGGCACCCGGGAACAAC
>JAEUTS010000227.1 GCA_016787005.1 Bacteroidia bacterium | reverse complement strand
GAGTATGATATCCCTCCATCGGGTGCCGAAGTAAAAAAAAGAGCCAAAATAGTCATGCTGATCGGGTTACAGGAAAACGCGGATTATTAGCTGTTTGTTGTAATTGTCAGAATAGCTGATCAGCGCTGGAGACAGTTAATAAAGGCTTTTTGATCGCTCCCAATTTTAACCTTCTTTGTGCTATTTATGTTGTCGCATAATTTTGTATTTTTATATTCTAAATAATGATTTTTCCAATGTTAAAAAGAAAGCTATTAACGGGTTCCCTTATTATCGGAACCCTTTTCGTTCATGCACAGAGACAGGCCAGCAATGAAGGGAAGGAAGATAAGGGTGGAGAAAAATATGGTAATACGTTGAATATGTCATTAGGCTTTAGCTATGGTTATGGCTATTACGGCGATTCATTCCCATTTCTTATTAATTACGAGTTTGATGTTGCAAAAAATTTCACTTTGGCACCATTCATTTCCTTTTTCTCCTATACCAATTACTATTACTGGGGCAGTCCCGGAAATAATAAACCTTACAGAGATTATTCTTACCGGACAGTAGTTATACCCATAGGACTAAAAGGGGCATATTACTTTGATGAGCTACTTCTTGCAGGGGAGAAGTGGGATTTTTACGGCGCAGCGTCCCTTGGTTTCGCATATCGTAAAACTACATGGGAAGATGGCTATACCGGGTCTACTAATGCTGTTAAACGTACCAACAGTGGGGGGTACATGGATATACACGTGGGGGCCGAATACCACTTTAATCCAAAAATTGGTATGTTTCTCGACATGTCAACCGGGGTTTCAAGTTTTGGGATCAGTATTAAAACGCGATAAGTCCTGACCTCAGTGCTTTTGTCATTTTACTTTTCTTCAGGCCGGCTTCAACAAATCCATTCACGATTTTTTATTCATTCGCCTGCGCTTTCCTGAAACCTAATTTTTGAAATTAATTTTTACCATTCTTCCCTTTCAGGCCTTCTCATTTAATTTTGCTTCGTTTATTATACGGCGTGTATGCGCCTGAACTACTTGTAGTCAGGGCCTTTGCCGGGTGACATTTTGTAGCTCTGATTGAACATAGATCTGGCGGATGAATTGCAATTTTGAGAATATTGTGGTTTGCGTTTAAATATTCAGCATTATAAATTTAATAAAAGTGATGTTTTTAAAAACATTAATCTAAAAACCATATTGATGATGAAAAAGCTATTCTTGTTGACCGCGGTTGTTGTATTTGCAGAGCTATCCACGTATTCACAATGCGCCACACTGGAAGTTCCTTTAACTGAAAAAATTGAAACTTCGCAGGTTATTTTTGAGGGAAATGTTATTCACAAAAGCTCATTCTGGAATACAGAACATTCCAATATATATACTTCAAATATTATCGAAGTATATAAAGTGTTTAAAGGCCATATTTCTGCAGACCGGGTTGAATTGGTAACTGAAGGAGGAGTCGTTGGTACAGAGATGGAAATAGTAACCCCAGGTATAGAACTAAGTGAAAATGAAACAGCTCTTTTTTTTGTGCAACTCTCGTCGGTAACAAATTCGGCAACCGCAATGCCTCTAAGCCTGAAATTTGAACCTGCCATAAGTGTGCAGAGTTTTATAAAATACGATTTGATTGATCGGATCGCAGTTGATGCGTTTAAAACCTATACTAATATTGAAAGCGGGTTGTACAAAGAAATCAGCAGACAGGTTGGATACGGATATAATATAATAAAGCAATTCAATATCGATAAGGTAAAAAGTTCAGCTAAAATTTCTGTAGCCCCTGTTATTTCTTCGTTTTCACCAACAGCAATTACTGCAGGTACATTAAGTACTTTAACGATTAACGGTTCAGGGTTCGGCACAAACAGTGGTTCCGCAAAAGTGGAATTTAAGAATGCAGATGATGGCGGGTCGTCATATAATACTGTTCCTGCATCAAACATTATTTCGTGGTCAGATGGAGAAATTCAGGTAAAGGTTCCTTCAAAAGCCGGAAGTGGAACATTCAGAGTAACAGACAATGCAGGCACTTCTGTTATTTCCGGCAATTCACTTACTGTAACATATGATCAGATGACCTATAATGACGGAACAAAAGAAAACCGCTTGAATTTAACTAATCAAAATACAACAGGAGGTTATACTTTTCAGTATAATTCCTCTTTTAAAACAAATACCGCTGCAGTAGCTGCTTTTGAAAGAGCCTTAAAGACCTGGAGATGTGCGACCCTATGTAATTATACGATCGGTAATACAACTACATCTGTAGGTTGCCAGGGTCAGGATGGAGCTAATATTGTTAGTTTTGATAATGGATGCATATTAGGAGGCAGCTTACTTGGGAAAACATTTACTTTTTATTCTGCATGCACAAAAAATTCGATCAGTTATTGGATACTGAAGGAAGTGGATATCCTGTTTGCAGCTTCTGCATCAGGGGGATCATGGAATTATGGTCCCGGAGCTACTTCAGGCAACAAAGTTTACGATTTCGAATCTACCGCCTTGCATGAGCTTGCACACGCCCAATTGGAAGCGCATGTAATAAACGCACCTAAATTAATGCACTGGACGAGAAATGCCGCGACCGATGTTCGTACACTGGATCCTTCTATTGATATAGCTTGTAATAATGATAATATAGCACGCTCGCTTGGTAATAACCCATGCGGAGCTACCGGACATGTTAAGATCAGCACCGTGGCTTGTTCGGTGATTGGTATTGATGAAACTCCTTTTAATAATCCGGGCGTAAGCATTTTCCCGAATCCATTCGATAATTCAGCCACATTAAGTTTAGATCCTGAATTGCTGCGGTCTGCCGGCCCGGTTTCTTTGACGTTATTTGATATCATCGGCAATCAGGCGGGTGTATCGCTAAATATAAGTTCTGAAAATTATGTATTGAACCGCGATGGCCTTTCCAATGGCGTATATTTTTACCAATTGAAAAATGAAGAAAAAGTTTTCGCGACAGGGAAATTGATTCTTTCAGGAGGCAGATAGTTCATCCCATATTATTAAGCGAGGGGGGCGGATGTATACATCCGCCTCTTTTTGTATATATTTATATCCTATTCAAATCCGGATGAAATAGCCATCACGCCGAAAGGCGTGACCAACCGAAATGAATAATACGAGATGGCGTATCCCATTTGACAATTAAGAACTTACAAATTATATACAGATGAAAAACAAATTGGTTCTGGTGAATTTATTTTTAGCTTTTTCTCTTTCCGCCCATGCTCAATACATAGATCCGGGCAGCGGCAGTTACATTTTTCAACTTTTGTTGGGCGGATTTCTGGCATTGGCTTTTTATTTTAAAACCATTAAGGGGACTATCGTATCACTGGCAGGACGAGCATTTAAATTTTTAAAGAAAAGCAAAGATGCCTGATGATACTAATTCTATCATTGCGATCCCGGGCTCTTTCCGCGATCCGGACGGGCGGGTTTTTTTAAGAGAGAATATCCTGTACAGATCGGTTGCCTATTCCTACAAAGAGAATTATCTACAACTTATCCGATCGGGACTTTATTCAAAACTTACCACACTTGGTTTCCTTATTCATCATGATGAGGTTGATGTTTCACAAAGTAATGCGGGATGTTTTAAACTCTTAAAACCGACGAGAATAGAATTTGTTTCCTATCCATATGAATGGTCGTTCAATCAATTGAAAGATGTGGCCATTCTCGTTCTTGAAATACAGAAAATAGCTTTGGACTATGACATGACTTTAAAAGACAGCAGTGCTTTTAACATACAGTTTAATGAGGGCAAGCCTGTTTTGATCGATACGCTGTCATTTGAGATCTACGAGGAGGGAGAGCCCTGGGTGGCCTATAAACAATTTTGTCAGCATTTTTTAGCGCCCTTAGCTTTGATGAGTTTCAAAGATACACGGCTTAATGAGCTGTTCAAAAGTAACCTGGATGGGATTCCGCTTGATCTGGCCGCCTCATTGCTTCCTGCACGCAGCCGGTTGAGTACGGGTATACTTATACATATTCACCTGCATTCAGTTGGGCAAAAAAAATTTTCTGATAAAAAGATCAACAGAAATTCAGGGAAGAAGAAATTCAGTCGGAATGCTTTTAGCGGGTTGATCGAAAGTCTTGGAAAAACCATTACAGGGTTAAGATCTCCAAAGCACGTTGCTTCCTGGTACAACTATTATGCTGATATTGAATTGCCCGGAGCCTACATCTCAGAAAAAATCAAAATGGTTAATAATTACTGTGCACAGGTAGGCCCCCATTTTGTATGGGATCTTGGAGCAAATACTGGAGTTTTCAGCAAATTAGATTCCCTTAAGAAAAGTTTCGTAGTTTCTATGGACAGTTCGCATGAATGCGTGGATAAAATATATACGGATTGCCGGGAAAATGGCAGAACGAATATTTTGCCTTTGCTGATAGATGTTATGAACCCCAGTCCAGCTCTGGGCTGGGAAAACAAGGAGCGAGACCCGCTTTTTAAAAGAGGGAAAGCGGATCTGGTAATGGCATTGGCACTCGTCCACCATTTAGCTATCACAAATAATTTGCCATTAAATCGAATAGCTTCATTCTTTAATGATATAGCAAAGCATCTTGTGATCGAGTTTGTGCCAAAGGAGGATTCGAATGCACAAAAGCTATTAAGGTCTAAAGCGGATATTTTCCCCGATTATACACCTGAGAAATTTGAAGCTGAATTCTCAAATTATTTTGCGATAAAAGAAAGGACGAAACTTGCAGGCACTGAAAGGGTTTTGTATTTAATGCGCCGCATAACCGATTGAAGTATGAGAATAATCGAGAGCGTAAAGTCTGTTGTTTTCAGGTCCCCGATCTTATCTCCACTTCTTTTTGCTTCATTTTTTGTCGTTGCCGGATTTCATGAAATGCAGGACTATCTTAAGCCAGTCTCGTTGATCGGGCCTTTGGCAATGTTGCTGATCTTTGTTTCAGCGTTTTTCTTTTTATGTATAAAGATAACCGGGAACAGCATAAAGGCAGCAGTTGTAACATCGGTTATTCTTGTCCCGGTACTTTTTTTTGGTTTTGTATCCGACTTGTTTTCAGGAGGAAGTTTACTCCAACCCGTTTTGCGATACAGGTACATTCTGATCCTTTTTCCAGCAGGTATTGTTTTTATAGTGATGGGAATTATCAGGAGCAACAGAACTTTCGTACGTTTCAATCAATTCCTTTTTTCCTTTGCTATTCTTCTGTTGTTTACAGAGCTTATCAAATTCGCTTATTACTCTTATAGCAATAAAGCATGGAATGGATACACGCGTGCGGATGAGCGGGTCGATCTTCCTGCAACCCTTCCTGTGCGGTTACCTGACGTATATTACCTGCTGTTTGATATGCATACCGGTTCGGAAAGTCTGAAAAAATATTGGAATTACGCGGATACATCTTTTGTAAAACACCTTGAATCAAAGAATTTTCGTGTAGTTAAAAATGCCCGGAGCAATTACAATTTCACATTATATTCTCTTGCTTCTGCTTTTAGTATGCAGCATTTAAATAAACTACCTGAATACAAACAGGGGATAGGGCCTCGTATAAATTCTTTGGGCAAGGTGATTAGAGAAAATAAGACTGCAGGATTATTCCATGCTTTGGGCTATGATATCATTAACCTTTCTCCATTTGATGTGTGTGATCGGCCAAGGTCATATACCCGCTATTATACATTCTCCCTGAGCAGGTAT
>JAEUTS010000211.1 GCA_016787005.1 Bacteroidia bacterium | reverse complement strand
GACATTCCTGAATAAACATTTACAGAAACCGGCAGCTCAATAGAAGCTATTATTTTTGATGTTTTATTTACCTGGTTGATCCGCGGATAGGCTTCCAGTACCTTTCCTCTTAAAATCAATTCCTTGTATGCATCGATCACATAAACAATATCCTGACCCTTTTTAAGTAACGATATATCCGTTTCGTCCACACTCAACTCAACCTCATAATCGCTGATCGCCCCTGCTTCCATAATAATATTTTGAGAACTGACGAGCTCTCCTTCCTTTGGAATGATATCATAAACCTTCCCGTTTACCACGGATGAAATAACATAATCGCTTTTATTTGAAACCTGTGATTCGTACTGAAGTTTGGCATTTTCATACTCCGTGCGGATGCGGTCACGTGTGGTCATGTAATTGCTGACTGCTTTCAAAAACAATTGCTTTGAAACTTCAAATTGTGTTTTCGACTGGTCGGCCTGCGCCTTTGAAGAGGCATTATCCTTTAACAGATTGGAATAACGTACAAAATTAGTTGAGTCCAATTCATACTTTGACCTCGCGGCTGAAACATCCTGCTTCAATGCCATTAATACAGGAGCATTTTCGCTTGCATTTCTCTCGGCAAGTTGGAGCTGATTTTTTGCAACGTCTACGTTAAGTGTGCTTACCTCACTTCGAATGGTTACAAGTGCCTGTCCGATCTTTATCGAATCGCCAACTGACACATGAATCTTTTCAATATACCCGGGCAGTTTACTTACAACTTTATAATCATTTAAGGGGTATATTTTTCCGGATGCGTAGACCGCCTGTGTAAGGTCCTTGCGCTGAGGGATTGTGCTGTTTTCGGAACGCTTACATGCGGCAAGCAACAGCAAAATTACTACTGAATATAAAATACGATCCATACTTTATTTGATTTTAATACCGTTGGTTGAAACTAATGCCGTGTTAAAAAATCCCACAGCGGTGACTTTTGATGCGGAATTTACATTTTTAATGTTACTGATTACATTGGCAGGAGGAGTGGCGAATAATCCACCGTTCTGCGTCTGTTGGGTTGTTTGCTGAAAAAAGAAAAACGCTTCAGGTGTAATGGAATGTACCTCAACCGAAATTGTATCACCGGCCATAAGTCCCTTTTCGGGATTGATTGATTGCCTAATCGGAAGAATAAATGGCAGTCCGTCCGCTCCATCTCCTCCGAAAGCGCCGTCCTGAGAAACAATAAGATCTGAAGGGTTATTTAAAAAAGTACCATTCACAAATGATTTGATCCAATAAAAATTAGGCATGCCGGCGATATCCCGTGCATAAAAGCTTGCATAGTTAGCCTCAGCAGAAGAAGGACCATTACCTTTCAAATACTCATAATTCAATGAATCGACAGGAGGAACAGGAAATGCAAAAGACGTGGCTCTATATTGCTCTCCATTATAATTAATTGTTAATGTGTACAAATGGGCCTGTCTTATTAAGGTGTCGCCAGCGGAGGGTATCCACTCATATTTTCCGGTTCCTGAATTATCAATGAAATTAAACACATTACTATCACTGTCAATAATGTTAACTGTTGCACCAATAGCAGCCGGACATGGCGCGTTGTTAAAATACCCGGCAGTTGTTGTAAGCTTTATCACCTGTGTTCCGGGTTTGTTATTAAGGAACGCGTCAACTGCCAATTGCGAAGTTCCTTGGTCGAGCTTAATATCAATTACCTTTTCACAGCTGACAAATAAAAGAGTTATGATTACAAATAATAATATATTGATACTGGCCTTCATCTTAAAATTTAAAATTAAATGCGACCGCAGGAATTACTCTTCCAATTATAGAATATCTTACTGCCTCTGTTAATTGTGGATTATCAACATTTTGCCTGAAGAACACCGAAAACGGATTCTCTCTATTGTACACGTTATAAACAGAAAAAACAAAATTACCATCCCATTTCCGTTTTTCCTTTTTCTTCAGTTGTAAAGTAGCTGAAAGATCAAGGCGATGGTATGGGGGAATACGATAATTATTCCTTGCTTCATCCGAATTGTGCGGAATAATATATCCCTGCACTTCAATACGATTAGTCGGAAATGTGGCCGGCGTACCTGTTGCGAATGTAAATGTCGCTGAAACATCCAATCTTTCAGTAAGGCCATAATTAGCGACAACATTCATATTGTGCAGTTTATCAAAACGGTTGGGATACCAATTATCCCGGTTTATTCCTTCAACAAGACGCTCTGTTCTTGCAAGGGTGTAGCTTATCCATCCTGTTAATTTGCCGTGGGCCTTGCGGATAAAAAATTCGATGCCGTAAGCCCGGCCTTTGCCGCTTAGCAAATCCGCCTCCAGCTGTTCATTCAAAAGTAAATTGGCGTTATCAATATAGTCGACCTGGTTTTGTAATACTTTGTAATAAGCTTCCACAGAACTTTCATACATATTTTCCTTCCCGAAATTTTTAAAATACCCCAACGCAACCTGGTCGGCAAGCTGAGGTTTTACATTATTAGTTGTAGGAGTCCATACATCAAGCGGTGTAGATGCAGTTGTGTTTGAAATCAGATGAAGATATTGGGTTGTGCGATTGTAGCTGGCTTTAACGGAACTTGTTTCGTTTACATCAACCTTAATCGAGAAACGCGGCTCAATATTGCTATATGTTTTTATGACCTCATTGTTGCCATAATTTTTCGTGGAAACAAGCGATCGTCTGACATTGGGCGTCGTATCATTGTAAGTAAACGCTTTCCCTTCGCCTAAATATTGCCAGGAAGAAAGACGAACCCCGTACTGCAGAACAACTAATGCCCCTATTTTTTGTTCGTTCTCCATGTACGCCGCGGACTCAAGAGCGAACTTATCTTTAAGTCCGAAGCTGCTGTATACACCACTGCTTAAAGCCGTAGCCGTACCCGGTACAAAATCAAAATAGGTTGATTGTGCACCAAACTTAATGGTGTTATTGGTATTGGGAAAATAGGTAAACTCGGGTTTTACACTGTAATTGATGATCTTTGATTTCCACTCAAACGAGTCGGTTCCTTTGCTGGTGAATAAAATAGAATAATCGTAATTGCTGTATATCAATGAAGTGTTAAGGAACAGCTTGTCGCCGAATACATGATTCCAGCGCAATGTACCCGTTGCATTTCCCCAGCTAAAACTGAATTCGGTTGCGCCAAAAACATCGCGGCCAAAGTAGCCGGAAAGAAAAAGCCTGTTTTTATCATTAATTGTATAGTTTGCTTTTACAGTGAGATCGTAAAAATAAAATTTCGACTCCTTAAGTTCTTCCGACAAAAACGGCTTTGCCAACACATCAATGTACGATCTGCGTCCTGCGATTATAAACGATCCTTTTCCTTTTGCTATCGGTGCCTCAATTGACAAACGGCTGAATATCACTCCCACTCCTCCGTTCACTTCCAGCTTCTTACTGTTCCCGTCCTTCATGCGCACATCAAGAATGGATGAAATGCGTCCGCCATACTGGGCCGGAATACCGCCTTTAATAAGCTTTACATCTTTAACCGCATCGGGATTGAAAACAGAAAAGAAACCAAACAGGTGAGATGAATTATAAACAGGAGCTTCATCCAACAACACGAGGTTCTGATCAACACTGCCTCCGCGTACATTAAACCCGCTGGCGCCTTCACCAACAGTGGTTACGCCGGGCAATAACTGTATACTGCGCACAAGGTCGATTTCGCCCAAAAGAGCGGGAATTTTTTTTATTGCTTTGATATCGAGTTTGTTAATACTCATTTCAACGCTCTTCACATTCTCATCGGGGCGATCGGATTGAATTTCCACGGTTTCCAATTGCCTGGCCTCTTCCGAAAGTTCAACACTTTGAGTAATGTCCGAAGCAAGTTGAATTGATTTTATAATAGGTTGGTATCCCAACGAAGTATAAGTGATAGTATAATTTCCCTCGGGAATTGAAATGGAGTAAAAACCATAAACATTAGCAGCAGCGCCTGTTTTGAGCTCATTTACAAAAACAGTTGCGCCAATAAGTACTTCTCCATTCTTTAGGTCCTTTATGTAGCCACTAATAGTATATTTTTTTTGCGCGAAAAATATAGAGGAAATTAAACACAGACTTAAAGCAAATAATGATTTTCGCATTGGGTTATATTTACTGAACTGAGTAACAGTCATAATTGATGCTGCACACGGTTCAATTAATATGCTTCGCGATAAATATCTTTACCAACGAATATCTTACATATCAAAATAAAAAATGGTACATACATCAACATGTGTGGTAAATGCAAATGATCAAGTATTTTAACAGATTGTCCTTTTAACCGGTGACTGATCATATACATTGCAGGAACCAATATCAATGTTAAAAATGTCGCAAAGCCCAGGCCAAATATCATTGTCCATGATAAAGGTCCCCAAAAGGCGACACTGTCGCCTCCAAAAAATATTTCCGGATTGAACTCTGTAAATAACTTTACAAAGTCAATATTTAAGCCGACCGCAAGAGGAATTAAACCAAGTATAGTTGCCGATGCAGTCAATATAACCGGTGTCATACGTGTGCGCCCCGCTTCCATTATTGCATCGCGCGCACTCATCCCCTGTGCCAACATCAGATCTGTGAATTCAACCAAAAGTATGCCATTCCGAACCACAATACCTGCCAATGCTACAATTCCGATCCCGGTCATAACGATTGACATGTCCATATTAAAAATTGCATTCCCAAGTAATACACCGATTATACTGAAAAATATTTCTGTAAGAATAATAAAAGGCTTTGAAACCGAGTTAAATTGCATTACGAGGATCACAATGATCAATCCAATCGAGGTGAGCATTGCCCCACCCAAAAAGTTCATCGTTTCAATTTGTTCTTCCTGCGAGCCCACCATTTTCACTTCTACTCCTTCCGGAGCATGAAACTTTTCCACTTCCTTTTGTACTTTCAGCGCAACTTCATTCTCTGTTCCCTGCACAAGTACATTAGACGAAAGTGTGATAACACGTTTCTGATTTTTTCTTTTGATCCCTCCGAAGGTGTTTTCATAACGAATGTCGGCAAAGGAAGAGATCGGTACCTGGCGAATCATTCCATTCATAGCCATGTCCCGGTAAACAATAGTCATGTTCTTTAATTGGTCGATATTGTTCCTTTGCTTTTCATCATATCTAATTTGTATCGGGTATTCATCATCAAGGTCACGGAATTTAGAAGTCCGTAGCTGACCAAAAACGGCATTACGGATTTCGCTTCCGATCTGGCCGACAGAAATCCCTTCTCGGTTAGCCCGTTCACGGTCAATGTCAAAAACTATTTCCGGCTTATTATCCTCAAAATCTGATCTTAACTCCTCGACCCCTTCAATGTGAAGGCTATCAAGGTATCTTTTTACCTGCTTTGAGGTTATATTCATCGCCACGAGATCATCACCTGAAATCTCAACCGTAATAGCCTTTGGCTGAGGCGGGCCAGCCTGTTCCTGGGTTACTGCAATATCCGCTCCGGCAATTCCTTTTACTGCATCCCGTATTTCAGCAAGATAAGGCATGGTAGATACTCCGTTTCGTTCAGCAAAAGGGACAAATGATATTTGCAGCTTACCTCTGTTCGGATACTGTCCCTGGTCTTCATCGGATGGATCGGTTACTGCAATGGTTACATTTGAAATTACTGAAGAGACAACCGGATTTTCTTTCCCATTG
>JAEUTS010000209.1 GCA_016787005.1 Bacteroidia bacterium | reverse complement strand
TGATATCCCTCATTCTGTATCCGGGCTGAATTTAGGTAATTTGAATCAAATTAATAAAAAAATGATCATGGAAACAAACACAACATTCACTGACAAGGTAATTGACCGTCTCAGGAAAGCAGCAACTGAACTTGAAGAATTGCAAGTACAACTTTCATTAGGTAAAGCGGAAGCCCGCGATAAATTCGAAGAATTGAAAAAGAATTTCAGCAAAACCATTCAACAGATCGCAGCTGACCTGAAGAGTGCCGGTGCTGAGAAATCGGTTGAACTTAGATCGTTATTTGATGAATTGCAGTTACAGCTATCGTTAGGCAGGGCTGAAGCAAAAGAAGTATTTAACGAACAAAGAAAAAAGATTGAAACGATTCTCCACCAGGTAGAACAAAAAATAAAATCAGAACCATCAAACAGGGAACTGATTGACAAATTATTTGATGATATCAGGAAATTCAGGATCACACTCGAAATTATAGCCATCGCGTACGAATTAGGTAAATACGAGTTTGGGGATGCCTATGAAGCACACAAGAAAGAATTTGAACAAAAACTTAATTCAATTAAAAAGAAGGTAGAAACTAAAACAGATGAAATTGAAAAGCGGGCCGAAACATTCAAAAATGAAATTTCTGAAGCTTACAACCATTTGAAGAAGGCTTTTCTGAATTGATTCAAACTAAATCAAAAAAACGCTTTCAGTAGTACTGAAAGCGTTTTTTTAGTCGTCAGTATCTTTATCACCCTTGCGTAAATTATTGACCATTCCCAACCCGATTATTGTCGCCAGGATCAATCCAATAATACCCCAAACGGATGTGTTATTCCATTTAGGCGGCATACCGGCGACAATAAGCAGCGAGGAGCCAATAATAAGTGATGAAACGATCACTGCCGAAACGATCTGGCGGCTGACCCTGTTAATGGTATGTGTTATGGGATCAATGCCTTTATGATTTAACTCCACTTTCATTTCACCTGAATTTATCTTTCTCATCGCGTTCTTCAGGTCTCTCGGAAACTCTTCCATGTACATGCCCATTTCGTACACAGAATTGAACAAGCGTTTTGCGAACACTAATGGGTTATAATTCCGGGCTATTGTTTTAATCAGGTATGGACGTACGATCAATGTCATATCCAGTTCCGGGTCAAGGTGATTTATGGCGCCTTCAACAGCTACCAAAGCCTTTGCCAGTAAAAAGAAATGGGCGGGGACTTTCAGTTCATGTTTGACAATAATATCCTTCAGTTCAAGCAAAATAGTACTTAACTCATTTTTATGGACTTCTCTTACCGAATAGTTATTTACAAACTCACTAAGATCAGATTCAAGTTCCCTGAAATTGGAAATGGCTACATTATCCGAAAGCTGCTGTATAGCCCTTATTATACGTCTTACATCTTTCGTTTTTATCGACAAGAACAGATTACTCAGTTGTTCCAGGTCCTTTTTTAATATACTGCCCATCATACCAAAATCGATATAACAAACAATGTTGCCGGGCATGATAAGTATATTTCCCGCATGCGGGTCGGCATGAAAAAAGCCATATTTAAATATTTGTTTGAAGAAGGATGTAGCAATGCGCTTGGCTATTAATTTCCGATCAAGGCCATTTGATCTTAATTTTTCGAGATCGGATATTTTCAATCCTTCAATGAACTCAAGTGTAAGAATATTGGTTGTTGTAAATGCCGGGTAAACCGAAGGGCATCGGATATACCCCTCCTCCGTTTCATCATTCTGAAAATTATTTTTGAACCGTTGAACATTTACCGATTCATGAATAAAATCAAGCTCTTTGGTTATACTACTTTCAAAATTCCTGACCAGGCCTATCGGGTCAAAATGCTTGAGTGACGGAATACGTTTCATTAATACTTCAGCTACATACAGCATCACCCTGATATCGGAAACAATAATTTCCTTAATAGCAGGACGCTGGATTTTAACCACCACCTTCTCCCCTGTTTTAAGCGTCGCCCTATGTACCTGTGCTATAGATGCGGAAGCAAAGGCCGCCTCATTAAAATCAGCAAAAACATCATTCACTTTCGCCCCAAGTTCCTTCTCAATGATCTGCACAGCCACTTTACCAGGAAACGGCGGAACTGTATCCTGGAGTTTTTCAAGCTCAGTGATGAGCTCAGCAGGCAGTAAATCGGGCCTGTTACTCATTACCTGTCCGAATTTCACAAATGAAGGACCAAGCTCTTCACATACCAATCGCATTTTCTCCCACTTGGTTAAGTGAAGTGACTGATCAAGGGTGCTTTTGGGAATAAATTTTTTGAGAAATGAAAAACGCTTTTTTTCCTCCATGTATGCCACCAGATCTTCAAACCCATACTTAAACAACACCTTTATGATCTGGTTATAGCGTTTAAGATAGCTGAACTGGTAGTCGAAGTAATTTAAAACACCCATTGCGTTATACCTTATTTAATTTTTGTTCAATAAAAGCGACCTTTTGCTGCGCTTCCACTAAAGCAATGTTAAGTTGTTCTACTTGCTCCTGCAATTTCTTTATCTCATTAGAATGTGCAATATGCATTTTTTTATACATACGTTCCGAGATCTCCTCCATTCTGAGTTCGAATTCTTCTTTCGCCTGGTTTGCTTTTTGTGTCAGCCGGGATAAAATTCCATCCTCATTGGATTCCTTAATACCTTCAACCAGGTCATCAAATTTATTCTTGCCCTTAACGGCCAATGCAGAGAGGTCTTCCATAAGCTCTTTATCTTTTGACAAGGCATACAGGTTGGTACTTATTGCCAACAGTTCGAGTATTGTTTTTGCTTTCATGTGTATATAATTTATAAGTTTCTGTTTGTCACATGGAATACGCCATATTCATTTTCGGTTGGTATGCCAAAGGTATATGGCTATTTCATCTGTATATGATTTTATAGGTTGTTGCTTGTCAGATGGAATACGCCATCTCGTTTTATTCATTTCGGTTGGTCTCGGCTTAGCCGAGATGGCTATTTCATTATTGTTTAGTTTATTAATTAGAACCAAAAAGTATTTTTGTTTTAGAAAGTTTATGATAAAAATCCAGTTCGGTACGGTCGTGCTTTGATGAGTAAAACAACATATCAAACCCGGCCCATACCAAGAACCAACCCGCGGGTTCAAACACAACGAGAGTAATATTCACTGCCCACAATTGAATTTTGGATATTGACAGGTAACTTACAATTATCATTAACAGGAATCCCAAAACAAGAAACACAATACCCCGCTTCTTTATTTTATCGATTGCCATCGTATAATGGTGCAGATTCTTTTTTATATGATTATTCAGTCTTTTTGTAATTACAGCCTCTTCCTCCACTTTCCTGATGCCGCCCGGTAATTCCAATTTAAGTTCACTTATCAGTTCATTGGTCTCCTGGCATACCTTCCTGAGTTCCCCGGTAAAATCATCCGAAAGCGCACGATCTGAATACGGACGCGAATCAAAATCCGAAAACAGATCATCATACCCGTCAATCCAAATACTTATCTTTCTGTCCTCCATTCGTTATTATAATCCCGATAGTGCAAATTGACCAAAGAATCAGCACTGATTATATGATATATATCACTTGTTTTGTTGAGCCTGATCATTAATTTTCGAACTTACGAAGCCTAATTTTACACAAAATCAAATACACATGCAAACAATTAATTCAATGAAAGTAAGGGTATTTATATTATCTATGCTGATTTTAAGTTCATTTTGTTCAGCTCAAAATGAAAACCCGGTCAACGATTTTATACCTCCTCATGGTGGCAAGGTGAAAGCTGCAAAAAACTATTTTGTTGAACTGTTATTTACGAGAGAAAATACATTTATATACCTATTTGACAGCAAAGATCGAAAACCCGTAAACAATACAGGTGTAACCGGTAAAATAGTGTTCACGGACTTCGATAATACCAGCAGTTCATCCGACCTCACTGCGTATAACAATGATGGCTTTATTGCCAAAACAAATATCCCGGCTTATAAAAGCTGTATAGTATCCTTTGAAATAAAGGGCGTGCATATTTCGGCTCAATTTGACGAGAATGAAAATATGGCGGACAGAAAAAAAACAGACCGGGTGAAAAGCGGGCTATAGAAATAACTCCAATTATTTTTGATTAAAACAAACAACTTATGTCAACATACCAGGTTATCAACGCGAAAAAAACAGCTCCTTCTGTTTCAATATTGCTGCCAACCCACAAAAACAATCCCAACCATAAAATTGATAAGGGTGAATTAAACGCTTTAGTAAGAAAAGCTGAAGAACAGCTCATGAACAATTACCCCGAAAATACCGCAAAAGAGATCGTTAAGAAATTAAATAAAATTGCGGGGGAAGTGGACTATAAGCATTTATCAGACAGTCTTGCCATATTTGTGTCAAAAGATAATGATGTAGTATTAAACCTTCCTTTCCGGGTTAGCGAGAAGCTGGTGATTGACGATTCTTTTGAAATACGCGACCTGATCTATACAGGTAAGCATAGTTGCTATTATACAGTTTTGGTAATAAGTCATAATCACAGTAAACTATACTATGGGTTCAATGATCAGCTTAACGAAGTTAAAGTGAATAAAATGCCCATGAATGCTGATGCCGTTGAGATAGACCATCACAGCAAAGTGGCAAATTTTACAACCTCCGATAAATTAAGTGAAGTAAACTTTGAGAAATATCTGAGGGCCATAGATCATTCGCTTACTGAAGAAACAAAAATAATTGACGCGCCGATAATTGTGCTGAGCGTAAAAAAAACTAACGGCTTGTTCAGTAAGATCACACATAACAGCAAAAAAATAATTGGCTACGTGGAAGGTAATTTTGAGCATGCCTCTGAACATGATATTTACAATGCGGTTCGCCCCCTGCTTGAACAAAAAGAGCAAAGTAACCAGAATGAAATTTTAAATAAGCTGGATGCTGCCTTAAGTAAAAAAACATATGCATCGGGTATTGAAAATGTATGGTCTGCAGCAAGAGAAAAAAGGGGACAACTGCTTATTGTGGAAAAAGATTACTACTGCACTGCTAAAGTTGAAGGAAACCGCTTGATACTAATGGAGAATAATGCAGGATCTCTTCAATCGCCTGCCAAGGATATTGTTGATGATGTAATGGAATTGGTTTTAGCGAGTGAAGGAGATATAGTCTTTGTGGATAATGGTAAGCTTGAAGCGCACAAGCGCATTGCCCTGATCACCTACTTCTGAGCATTAAATTATTCGACATAAACACGCTGCGCGGATATATGGCCATTTATGTCCTTTACAGACAGCAGGTAAAGACCTTTAAGCAAATTACCTCTTTGAACTACACCAATATTACCATTTATGGTGATATTGGTGTTTAATTTTTGCCCCAAGGTATTGTACAGGTAAATTTCCTTTATCATAAATCCATTTGAAAGCTCAACCGTGCACGAAGATGAAAACGGGTTCGGGTACAAATTAATAAATGGGTTATTTATTCCACGATCATCAATTGCGGTAACACATGCATCATCAATACTTCCTCCCCCATTTCCGGGAGTCAGAATTACAGATTGATACACAACTCCTGAAGATATTGAGAATACAACATTAGCTGTAGAGAAACCAGACGAAGCAACCGTAAGAGGACATGATGATTGATTGCATGCACCAACTCCATTTGTATCATTTTTAACAATATAAATGTCACCATTGGGGTCTTTAAATCTGCTTGTGCCTCCTGTCATCATCAACCCATTATCAGAGGTAT
>JAEUTS010000178.1 GCA_016787005.1 Bacteroidia bacterium | reverse complement strand
AGAGCCAAAAAAATTACAAAAGCCATTGTAAAAATTTTAAATCATGTTGGTGTTAAATTCGCTGTGCTGGGTACCGAAGAAGGTTGTACGGGTGATCCTGCCAAACGTGCCGGTAACGAGTTTTTGTTTCAGATGCAGGCCATGAATAATATTACAGTATTGAATGGATATAATGTAAAGAAAATAGTTACCGGTTGTCCTCATTGTTTCAATACGCTTAAGAATGAATATCCGCAGTTGGGCGGTAATTATGAGGTGATCCATCATACTCAGCTGGTACAGCAATTGATAGATACAGGTAAATTGAAAGTGGAAGGCGGAAGTTTTAAAGGAAAAAAAATAACCTTTCACGATCCCTGTTATTTAGGACGCGGCAATGATGTATATGAAGCACCGCGTGAGGTGATACAAAAACTGGATGTGGAATTGGCCGAAATGAAACGCAGCCGTGCAAAAGGTTTTTGTTGCGGAGCCGGAGGTGCACAGATGTTCAAGGAGGCCGAGAAAGGAAATAAAGAAGTGAATATAGACCGTACTGAAGAGGCCCTCGCCTTAAATCCCGAAGTAATAGCAACAGGCTGCCCATTCTGCATGACCATGATGACGGATGGAGTGAAGCATTTTAATAAAGAGCAGCAGACTAAAGTGTTGGATGTTGCGGAGTTGGTAGTACAGTCGAATAATTTATAATAAAGGGGCAGTTGCAGTGGCAGCAGCAGTAAATACAAACAGCATTATATTTTATGAGTCAGGGATTTAAAGATTTAAAAGTATATCAGTTAGCTTATAAGTTGTCTATGGAGGTTTTTGAAGTATCAAAAATATTTCCCAAAGAGGAAACATATTCATTAACAGACCAGATACGACGTTCTTCCCGTTCCGTTTCTGTTAATATTGGCGAAGGTTATAGGAAAAGAGTTTATTCAAAACACTTCTCTTCAAAAATGACTGATGCCGATGCAGAATGTACAGAGACAATGATATGGTTAGACTATGCGTGTGATTGTAAGTATATCTCAAGTGATATTCGAAATAATTTATACCTAAGATATGAAGAAGTAGGAAGGATGTTAGGTGGCATGGCAAATAATCCGGAAAAATTTCTGCCTAAATAGTCACTGCTGCCGCAACTGCAACTGCCGCTGCTTATATCAAGTAATTATCATTAAAGAAATGGAAATAATTTTAAGTTTACCTCTTCATTCCAGAGTATGGATCTACCAAAGTGTTCGTGAGCTATCCGCTCAGGAAGTAACCGATATTAGAGCCAATGCCCTTTCATTCCTGAACCAATGGACATCACATGGCAACAATATGGATGCCGCCATTGATGTTTTATACAACCGTTTTATAATTGTTGCGGTTGACGAACAAACAGCGCCTGCCAGCGGTTGTGGTATTGATAAATCGGTGCGTTTTATACAGGATATTGAGAAGCAATTTAATACTACCTTACTTGATCGTATGCATGTAGCCTATAAAGCAGGCGATTCAATACAAACCTGCTCATTGTCAGAATTCGAAAAGCTGATCAATACCAAGCAGGTTGATGAGAATACAATTGTATTTAATAACCTTGTCTC
>JAEUTS010000177.1 GCA_016787005.1 Bacteroidia bacterium | reverse complement strand
TCAACAATTATTTTTCCTTTAATGTTGTCCTCGCCTGCGAGTTTCAATGCTTCAATAGATCCGACTCCCGCAGTGCAGTTAAAAATAATATCACCGAAAGCTGCCGCGTTGGCGAACGTTCCTGCACTGGCTTTTTCCTTGTGTTTTGCAACAAATGCCTTTGCTTTTTCATTGTTTGCCGTTCGGGAACCCATCATTACCGAGTGTCCTGTTTCGATTAACTTTGAACCGATGGTGTCTCCGACCATCCCCGTTCCGAATACTGCTATTTTGCTCATAATTGTAATTTTAGTTTTTGTTTAAATTTTATGATACAAAAGTGCGATATCTCTGATTACCTGTAATGGTCAAAAACTTGGGTAAAGTGGTGAATTTTTATTTTGCGCCCTGTTTCCTGAATTCAAGAGGGGTGAGGTCAGTATGTTTCTTGAAAAATTTACCAAAATTTGCGGGATCTGAAAAGTTAAGTTGGTAAGCAATTTCGGCGATGTCGAAATCGGTATAAAGTATAAGCGATTTGGCTTCGGTTATGATCCTTTCATTGATGAATGAAAGTGCATTTTTACCGGAGGATGATTTTACAGATTGCGAAAGATGGTTTGGAGTAACAAAGAGTAATTCGGCATATTCTTCGATCGTTCTTTTTTCAATGTAATAGTTGTTGACCAACTGGATGAATTTCTGAAAAAGTATTTGCTGCGGTGCAGTAAATCCCTGTTCCCATTGGCTAAATGCAGTTGTGAACTCTTTTAGCTGATATAGCAGCGCAAGTAGTTTTACCGACGCGACTTTATGCGAATTATCAGTTGAGTTTTCATAAGCCGCAAACACATCCTCAAAGTGAGGCGCGAAATCCCTGTACTTTGATTGATTCAGTTTGAAGAAATTGGTGTGGAGGATGTTGAAGAATGGAAATTCCTTTTCAAAGTCGGGCTTGAAGAAGGAAAAGCATTGCGGTTTAAAATAGATCAGGTACCCGTTTGCGCTATTGTCGCGATAGAAACTGTATAATAAACCGGGAGATTGAAGCACCAAAAACGAATCAAGTCGCGTTACATTGGTGTTGTCATAAGTGATCTTTGTTTTCCCGGCATTTGTAACAAGCCCGATGAAATAAAAATCCTTTCGGAACGGTGGTTTATAATTGCTTGTGGAACCCTCGTTCTCTTTAAGCCTTAGACAATAGAAATCCGGATTTGCTGTCCTGTACTCCGATGGAATAGATTGCAGGAACTCATTAATGTCTTTGTAATATGGTATTGCAGGTTTCAATAGGTTATAAATATGCACAAAAATAGCGAATTGAAAAATTGCAACATTTATTACGGGCATTTGGGCCAGCGCTATGATTTAGATCAGGATATCTAATGAGGAGGGTCATTGAGTATTTTGGCTTGTCTTTATTTTTTTGTAAATAAAAATGCGCAATGAAAGTTGTAAGATTTAATAGCGAGGACCCTGTTCAAAGGCAATTTGGGGCCGCGGTTAGAAAAAACGTAAGCCTATATTTTAAAGAGAACGGGATCTCTACGAAAGGTGATGTTACTATGGTTATTAAGGCAGTAATGATGTTGTCCATTTATATTACACCGTTTATAATTTTGCTTACAGTGCCGATGGGAGTATGGCCCGCATTATTGCTTGTTGTTTTAATGGGTATTGGTGAAGCAGGAATAGGAATGTCGGTTATGCATGACGCGGCACATGGTGCATTTTCGGATAAAAAATGGGTAAATGGTCTGTTTGCCGGTACCATGTACCTGATGGGCAGTAATACATTCAACTGGAAAGTTCAACACAATATTTTGCATCATACATTTACAAATATCTACGGGTTTGATCAGGATATTGAAACAAAGGCAGTCATACGCCTGTGTAACCATGCGCCTCTCAAAAGGTTTCACAGGTTTCAACATATCTATGCATTTTTCTTTTACGGTCTCATGACACTTTCAAAGCTGGTAACGGATTTCAGTCAGCTACTGGAATATAATAGGTCCGGAATTACGCAGGAGCAGCATGCTAAGCCTGGTTTGGAAAATTTGAAGCTAATAGTGTCAAAGATCCTGTACTTTGCTGCTATTATCGGGCTTCCATTGTTGTTTACCAGTTTTAACTGGTGGCAGGTGTTAATCGGTTTCTCCGTTTTGCATGTCACCGCCGGAATGATCATGAGTACGGTTTTTCAAATGGCGCACGTAGTGGAGGGGGCTGAGCAACCGCTTCCTGACAGCAACGGCGTCATTAAAAATGAATGGGCCGTTCATGAGTTACTTACCACTTCAGACTTTGCGAGAAATAATCTGTTTTTGAACTGGTATATTGGCGGACTTAATTTTCAAATTGAGCATCACCTGTTCCCGAATACCTGTCATATACATTACCGGAAAATCGCTCCAATCGTCGAACAGACAGCACGTGAATTTGGTTTTACCTACAATCTTAAACCTGCATTTATTGATGCGCTGGTTTCACATATACGTAGATTGAGGGAATTGGGAAAAGGATGAGAATTTGCGCCGGATGAGTTATTAATCTCCGAATGATTTCCCCACTATTTATATAGGACAATATAAACTATTGCGCCACTGAAATAGCCCAATAGGGCCAGCCAGGATATTTTTTTTAAATACCAGAAGAATTCTATTTTCTCAATTCCCATTGCTGCAACCCCGGCCGCCGAACCGATAATCAGTACACTGCCGCCGGTGCCGGAGCAATAAGCAAGAAACTCCCAGAAGTGATGATCGACAGGGTAAGTGTGCAGATCATACATACCCATTGCGGCTGCTACAAGAGGTACATTATCAACTATCGCCGAAAGCAGCCCGATTGAGAGAACGATGAGGTTAATATCGCCTATTTTTTTATCCATCACGCTGGCAAGTTGTGCAAGTTGTCCAGTTGATTGCAGGGCGGAAATTGAAATGAGTATCCCGAGAAAAAAAAGAATGCTTGGCATATCAATTTTTCTCAGCGCATGAAGAACAGAGTAGGTGCTTTTGTCGGATTCGTCTTTGTCCTTATGGATCAGCTCAGAAATTATCCAGATCAATCCAAGTCCGGATAACATCCCCATGTATGGGGGGAGATGAGTAATGATTTTGAAAACAGGTACAAATAAAAGAATTCCTAATCCGGAAAAGAACATGATGTTTCGTTCGGGAATAGATGCGTTAGGCTTGTCATCATTAGTATGAATAGCCGGTTTTTCCAAAGTGCCTTTCAGCATAAATGATACGATTGTTAAAGGAATAACAAGGCAAACCAGGCTCGGGGCGAGTAGTTTTAGTAATATATTTTCTGATGTAACCTGGCCTCCAATCCATAGCATGGTGGTAGTAACGTCGCCAATCGGCGACCATGCTCCTCCGGCATTGGCTGCAATTATTATCATTCCGGTAAAAAGCATCCTGTCATTTTTGTCAGAAATGAGTTTTCGCAAAATCGAAACCATTACAATAGTAGTTGTAAGATTATCAAGAACCGCGGAAAGAAAAAAGGTGATAAAGCAGATTATCCATATAAGTTTTCTTTTATTGAGTGTGGTAATCGAATTTGTGATAACCTCAAACCCATCGTGCGCGTCAATAAGTTCAACAATGGTCATTGCGCCCATCAGGAAAAATACAATTCCTGAAATTTCTCCTATGTGTTTTGTCAATTGCTCCGAAATGAGATGGTTATCAGAAGCCGAAAGGATATAGATTGTCCAGCAAAGTACCCCGGTAAGCAGAGCTGTTGCTGCTTTGTTTATCTGAATAGAATGTTCAAGAGTTATGGCAAGGTAGCCGATTATAAAAATTGCGATAATTGTAATTTCCATTTTG
>JAEUTS010000130.1 GCA_016787005.1 Bacteroidia bacterium | reverse complement strand
GGTGATTGGATATCCTGTTTCCTGGCCGATAAACGCGGGTACGATGCCAACGAGATAAATGTGATCAATAATCTGAAATCAGCTTTGGCTAAAACGTAAAACAGATCCTGGCATTAATCAGATTTTTGAAATCATTCCCGGAAAATTACAATGATCGCTGCAAAAAAAATGAGTCAAAAATCAACCTTCACCCGAAAAGTAGTTTACCTTCTGCTTGTTGCAATTGCGATTATATTCAGAGTAAAAGCTGCCAACTATTACTTTTCATCAAGTGCTGGAGATGATACCCGAACTCCGATTCAGGCACAAAACATGCTTACTCCCTGGAAAACTTTAACGAAATTGAACTCCTTTATCAGCAGTCTTCAGCCAGCCGATTCTGTTTTATTCAAAAGAGGTGATGTGTTTTACGGATCGATAGTAATTACCAAATCCGGAACACTTTCAGCAGCCATTAGTTTTTCTTCATACGGATCCGGCGCTAAACCTGTCATTAATGGTTTAACAACTGTTAGCGGATGGGTGAATAAAGGACTTAATATTTGGGAAGCCGACTGCCCTTCCTGTGGAGCCACAGTAACCAAACTTATTATCAATGATTCCTCATTTGCAATGGGTCGTTACCCAAACACAACCGATCCCAATAAAGGCTATCTTACTTTTGAAGCAAATGGTCCACTACAAATTACCGATAATGAATTGAGCGGCACACCCAATTGGACAGGTGGAGAAGCCGTTATCAGATCATCGCGATGGACGCTTGACAGATGCCCCATTACCTCACATACAGGCACAACCATTAACTACCCGTTAAGGGCTGGATCTGCAACATTGGGCACTGCCTACGCTTTGACGAATGGCTTTGGATATTTTATCCAGAATCACCCACTCACACTCGATAAATACGGGGAATGGTATTATAATCCGGGCACAAAGAAGATTTTGCTCTATACAAATACAAGCAACCCCTCTGCTTTAACAATCGAAGCATCAACCCAAAGTAACTTGGTGTCTTGCTCCAACCAAAACTACATTCGGTTTGATAATCTGGCATTCAGAGGATCTACCAGCAATTCAATCAATATTTCAAACTCGAACTTTTTTTCTATTGCAAATTGTGATGTGCGCTTTGCAGGATATAACGCAATAAATGCTTCCGGCCTATCTCACTTTGATTTTAAAAATAATACTGTCAGAAATACAAATAACAGCGCGCTTGAAATTGCGTCATCTAATTATTCAACAATTAAAAACAACACTTTAATTAATACAGGACTTGATCCAGGACAAGGAGGCAGCGGAGTTGGCAAATACACAGGAATCGGGATAACCGGGAACAACAATAATTTAGAATATAACAATATTTACAACACAGGGTATATCCCTCTTAATTTTCAGGGAGACACAGTTCTTGTAAAAAATAATTTCATAAATAATTATACACTTGTTATTGATGATGGCGGCGGAATATATACATGGAACGGATGCCCATCAAGCATCAGCGGCATATACGGAATAATACACAGGAACCGAAAAATTATTGGAAATATTGTACTGAATGGTATCTCTGCACCGCAAGGGACGGATAATCTGAACTACACTCCTGCCGAAGGTATTTATATGGATGACAATACAAATAATGTTGAAATAGTTGGAAATACTGTTGCAAACTGCGCCCGCAGCGGCATTTTCCTGCATAATTCACATGAAATAATGATTGCAAAGAACACCTCCTTCAATTCTTCATTATCGCAGTTAAACCTCGAAGCAAATGGGACTTGTACTACCGATACCATCATTAATAATAAGATAAATGCCAATATGTTGTTTTCAAAAAACAATTCACAACTTGTTTCAAAGTTATTTGCTGACAGCACAAATGACATCAACATATTCGGATCGTTTGATTCCAATTATTATTGCAGACCACTAAATGAAGAATTCATAATTCAATGTCAGAATGCAATCAGCAATAACAATTACAATCTTTCACAATGGCAAACTGCATATTCAAAGGATGTAAATTCGCAAAAAACACCAATACAAATACCGCAGTATACTGTCAATAATTTGATCGGAAACAACAAATATGTTAATGGAAATTTTAACACTACCATCAACGGCCTTTACTGCTGGTCACCTGAAAGCAATTGCAGCACCGTATGGGACAATACCGGCACATTGGATGGAGGCTCTTTGAAATTTTCCTTTTCTTCAGTTTCCGGAAAAGCAAACCGATCTCTTTTAATTATTGGTGTCGGCAACATTGACGCGAGCAAAAAATATATTTTAAAATTCAGCCTGAAAGGAACAAAAAACAATCAAAGCATTGGCACTAACTTAAGACAGAGCCTGTCGCCTTACAGCAACCTTACAGCTTTCCAAAACTGCATTCTTACAAAGACACGCACAGAAAATCAATTTCTTTTTAGCCCGACGGCAACAGAAAGCAATGCAAGTATGCAATTCGAAATTGACGAGGCAGACAGCACACTATGGATAGACAATATTGAACTTTACGAAGCCAATGTGACTTTAACGAACCCGGATGATTATATCCGCTTTGAATATAATGCAACGCAATTGCCCAAAACAATTACACTTTCGGATTCGTATATTGATGTGAAAAACAACCCTTATTCCGGATCACTAACACTTCAGCCTTTCACTTCAATAATCCTGCTAAAAAAATTCCCACCAACATCGATAAATTATCTGCAAAGATCGAATTATGATTTTTTAGTTTATCCGAACCCTGTAAGTGAATTTATAATGATTGAGCTTGCAAATCCTGCGCAGGAAGACTGTAGAATAGAATTGATAAATATGCTTGGACAGAAAATTCTTGTCGAAAATCTCCAGACCGGAACTTTTTCAAGGCAAATAAATACAGCATCAGTGCCAACCGGGGCTTACACCTTATTGCTGTCGAACAATAATAATGTTGTGATTAAGAAAGTAATGGTAACCAGATAAACCTAGCGCTTTTAAAAACCAAACGCAAACACCGCCACATGAATAAAATGGTGATATACCGGGATCTTGGCCTTATTGATTACAAAGAAGCGTGGGACTACCAGGAAAAACTTTTAAATGATATTATTAATGTTAAAATTGTAAATCGAACAACCAACAACCAACAACCAACAACCAATTACCTCCTTTTCTGCGAGCATCCTCACGTATACACCCTTGGTAAAAGCGGCTCCGAAAAACATTTACTGATCAACGAAAAACAATTAGCCGAAAAAAAAGCGACCTATTATAAAATAAACCGGGGCGGTGATATTACGTACCACGGACCTGGACAAATTGTAGGTTACCCAATACTTGATCTCGATAATTTTTTTACTGATATACATAAATACCTGCGCTACCTGGAGGAAATGGTGATACTTACACTTGCAGAATATGGAATTTCTTCGGGCCGTATAAAAGGACAAACCGGCGTGTGGCTGGATGCAGAAGATCCCCTCAAAGCACGTAAAATATGTGCGATGGGTGTGCGATGCAGCCGCTGGGTTACCATGCATGGTTTTGCGATGAATGTGAACAGCGACCTGAGTTATTTCAACAGCATCGTACCTTGCGGCATTATCGATAAGGCGGTAACTTCGTTAGATAAAGAGCTGGGCAGAAAAGTTGACGTGAACGAAGTGAAAGAAAAATTAAAAAAACATTTCGCCGCTTTATTTGAAACTGAATTAATTACGGAAAAAGAAACAGTATGAACATTTTAAAAAAAATACTTAAGTGGTTTCTCATTATACTGGTTCTTATCAACCTATTCATTTTAGTATCGGGCAAGACTTATATTTATAAAGGCCTTGTGAACACCTACCTCAAAGGCCGCTCCGGTCCTGACATTGACGAATACAAGATATTCTACAATCGTGAAATAAAAGCAGCGACAGAAATTACGATCCCGAACGGGAAAGATTACAACATGCAAACCATCGACACCAAAGCATTCGAACCCTACGGCACTGTTGCTTACCTTATTATTAAAAATGATTCCGTTCGCTATGAACAATACTGGGATGGTTACGGAGAAAATTCTGTTTCCAATTCATTCTCTATGGCAAAAAGTTTTGTCGGGGCACTTATTGGCTGCGCTTTGCAGGATGGATATATTAAATCACTTGATCAGCCTGTGGGTGATTTTATTCCGGAATACAAAGAAGGAGAAAATGCCAGACTCACCATCCGCCACCTGATTACCATGAGCTCAGGTATTAACTTCGACGAAGATTACATTAACCCGCTCGCTTATCCTGCCGCTGCCTACTATGGCACTGATATTAAAAAACTCACATTGGGTTATAAAGTAACCGAGGAGCCCGGAAAAGTATTCAAATACCTGAGCGGCAATACCGAACTGCTCGGCATGATCATCGAAAAAGTTACAGGTAAAACTTTAAGCGAATATATGAGTACCCGTCTGTGGCAGCCAATGGGCGCCCGTAATACTGCCTTCTGGAGCCTTGATCAGGAGAATGGGATGGAAAAAGCGTACTGCTGTTTTAATTCCAACGCACGCGATTTTTCACGCTTCGGCTTGTTGTATCTGCACAACGGAAATTGCAACGGAAAACAATTAGTGACGGAAGAGTTTGTGAAGCAAGCCGTACATGCTGCTCCACTGCTTGACGAAAATGGCAAGCCAAACACATGCTACGGATATCAATGGTGGATACTTGATTACAAAGGCCATCATATTCCATACTGCCGCGGAATTTTAGGCCAATACATTATTGTTATCCCCGATAAAAACATGGTGGTCGTAAGACTCGGACATAAACGCAGCAAAGAAAAACAAAACGACCATCCCAAAGATCTGTTCATATATATAGACAGGGCGCTTGATGCATATTAATTATCTGGATCATTATTTGAAAAAATGCCACCAAAACACCAAAACACTAAAGCCCACAAAAGATTTGGTGAAATTTGGTGCTTTAGTGCTTTGGTGGCAAAAACCGGCTTAAGTAGCTTTCGGATTTTTGTTGGACACCTATTTTAAATCAAAAACCTTTTTACTTTTGTCCTTCCATATAGATGAAAAAGGACATAAATCCACCCGAAGTAACCGATATTGCTGTGGCCGTTGTTAAAGAGTTGAATGACAAAGGTGAACAGGAATGGAACGTTTATATGCTCAACCTTAAGAATGTTGCTATTGAAGGCGTACTTGTTACCTCCACAGGCTACGGACTCATACAAGGTGAAGGCCGTAAAACGTCCACACTAAGACATTTTCTTGACACGATACCCGCGAACAGTTTTGCCAAAATTGAGCCTATAATGGAAACAGTGTTCGGTATCAATAATGAATTTTGGGTAAGCTTTTATATTAATAAAGTAATGTATGATAAAAAATATATATTCCTTGCTGAAAGCATAAGTGAAACAAATTTCATACGCATCCCTCTTATTAATAAAAAAGGGGTTATGATAAAATAGAATTTTACAACTTCACCAAATGATAGACTCTATTAAACTTGAAGACATTCTCTTCCTCGACATCGAAACCGTTCCGGTAACATATAAGTATAATGACTTAAATGAAAATGCGCGCAAATTGTGGGACAACAAATTCAGGTTCCAGGCCGCAGATACACCCGAAGAACATTACAAAAAAGCAGGAATATTCGCAGAATTCGCTAAAATAATCTGCATCTCGGTTGGCTTCGTGTCGGATAAAGCTTTTCGGCTAAAATCATTTTATGGGGATGACGAAAAGCTTCTGCTTACCGAATTTGCCGACCTGCTCAATAAACATTACAATAAAAAAGAGCACCAGCTCTGTGCACATAATGGTAAAGAATTTGACTACCCATTCATTGCGCGCCGTATGCTTATCAATCGGATCAAACTTCCAAATGTACTTAACATAGCCGGCAAAAAGCCGTGGGAGGTGAACCTGCTGGACACTATGGAACTATGGAAATTCGGCGACTACAAAAATTTCACTTCACTGAATCTCCTCGCGCACATTTTTGATATACCCACACCGAAAGATGATATCGACGGCAGTGATGTATCACGTGTATATTATGAGGAAAAAAATCTCAAGCGTATTGTTACCTATTGTCAGAAAGATGTATTGACTGTTGCACAGGTATTATTACGTTTTAAGGGCGAACCACTTATTACGCCTGAGCAAGTTGTTATTACATAAATATTAGCATTGCATTTAGCCTCAAAAGCATCCAACTCATATTTTTAAAATTTTTTTCAATTTCTGTAACTTATTGCAAAATAAGTAATTGAGACATGAAAAGTCTACATTTTTACTTGATTCAAATGCGTAGTTGAAACATTTTGTTGTAACCCTCATCATGACAACAACGTTAAAGGTATCAGAAGACGTTGATAATTTGTGAAGCCATGAAAAACATCTACTCCCGTTTTAAATACATTTTTCTACTGATCCTCTTTACGTTTTCCGTTTCAAACCCATCAAAAGCACAAAGCGGAACGGATTTTTGGTTTGCTCCTCCTTATGTTTCTCATTTGCACAATGCTCCGGGCGGAGTGCCCATATACCTTTTGCTATCCTCAATGGGCGCGGCAACAACGGTTACCGTATCACAGCCCGCTAACGGTGGGTTTACACCTATTGTAGTTAATATCCCGGCTGGAAAATCAAGAAGAATCGATCTTACTTCTTTCCAGGCACAATTGGAAACAACCCCGACGAACACTGTATTAAATACCGGCCTGAGAATCGTTGCTACAACTCCAATTACAGCAAACTATGAGGAAAGCAACACCAATAACCCGGAGGATTTCGCCTTGAAGGGCGCAAATGCGTTAGGAAAAGAATTCTATATCCCGTTACATAATTTCGCACCTTATGCAAACAATGTTTTTGCGGCTCCACACCAGGCAATTGCTTCATTTGATATAGTGGCATCGCAAAATAATACTATTGTTACTATATATTCCCCTGTTCCTGTTGATGGCCACCCTGCTCTTACACAATTCAGTGTAACATTGAATATAGGACAAACCTATTCATGTGGTTTTAGCGGAACTAATTTTCAATTACCATCAACTCATCCTGCCGGTGCGGTTGTCCTTTCAGATAAACCTGTTGCCATAACTGTAAAAGATGATTCCGACCACAATGCTTCAGGCGGTTGTTATGATCTTATAGGTGACCAGATAATACCGGTTAATATACTTGGTGAGGACTATGTAGCAGTTAAAGGCTTTTTAAACAATGGGGGTAACGAAAGTGTATTTATTACAGCCACAAAAAACAATACAGCTGTTTACCTTGATGGGAACACAACTCCAATCCGAACAATGTTTGCCGGCGAAACGTTCCGCATCGACATGGACACCATTACCACTCCCGCTGACAACAGCATATATGTGCGCACTTCTTTGCCTACTTACGCTACTCACGTTACGGGTTTTGGATGTGAAATGGGGTCCGCCATACTTCCTCCGCTCAATTGCGCAGGCTCGCGCCAGGTAAATTTTGTCCGCTCTACGAACGAAGCATTTTATGTTACGCTTCTTGTCCGTTCAACAGCCACAAATAATTTTAACATTACCGGACCCGGTACCGCTACAATCAATCCTGCTTCATTCACTACTGTTCCCGGCACAGGCGGACAATGGAAAGCCGCCAGGATACAATACTCGTTGACTGAAGTTCCGGTAGACTCCGGATTTAGCGTTACAAACAGCGCTGATGTATTCGCATTAGGTTTAATTAACGGAGGCGGGACATCAGGTTGCCGTTACGGATATTTTTCAGAATTCGTTGCTCCTATTGTTGCTGATGCAGGACCTGATCAAACTGTATGCGCGAATGATACGGCGAAACTGGTTGGCAGTATTTCGGGCGGTGCCACAACCGGTAAATGGACCTCCACAGGCACGGGAGTGTTCCTGCCGAACAATACCATGTTGAATGCAAAATATGTTCCAAGCTCAGCGGATATTGCGACCGCGTCAGTAACACTTACACTCACATCAACAAGTATCTGTGCCCCTCAGCAGGATCAAATGGTGATCACCTTCACTCCAGCTCCAGTTGTTATTGCCGGACCGGATCAAACCATATGCAAAAATAATCCCAATATTACTCTTAACGGCTCTGTAACAATTGCTACAGGGGGACTTTGGTCTGGCGGAGCCGGCCTATTTACTCCCGGCAACACAAGCCTGAATGCGGTATACACCCCTACAGCCGCAGAACTGGCTTCGGGGATACTCGTACTTACCCTTACATCAACAGGCAATGGCATTTGTCACCCTGTTACAGATAATATGATCATTACCTTCACTCCTGCCCCCATTGCGAATGCCGGTTCTGATCAAACTGTTTGTGGCAACAATCCGAATGTTACACTGAGTGGCTCTGTCACAACAGCTACAGGGGGTATTTGGTCTGGCGGAGGAGGAACTTTTTCTCCAAGTAACACAGCTCTCAATGCGGTTTATACTCCAAGCGCTGCGGAAATATCAGCAGGCAACATGACATTAACACTTACCACTACCGGCAATGCAAACTGTAATGCAGTAACAGACCAGGTTACAATAAACTTTACACTACCCCCTACTGTTAATGCAGGACCCGATCAATCTGTTTGTAAAAACAATGCCACTGTTACACTCAACGGATCAAAAACCATTGCTTCAGGCGGACAATGGACCGGTGGCTTGGGAACATTTACTCCGAATAACAGTACGCTGAATGCTACATATACACCAACAGCAGGTGAAATAGCTTCAGGAAGCGTAACACTTACACTTACGACTACAGGGAATGGTACTTGTAATGCGGTAAGCGATCAGATGAGTATTACTTTTACTGCCGCCCCAACAGCTAACGCGGGTGCTGACCAAACGGTTTGTAAAAACAACCCGGCTGTAACGCTAAATGGTGCTGTAACAATTGCCACAGGTATCATTTGGTCGGGTGGAACAGGATCATTCTCGCCAAACAATACAACTGCCAACGCTGTTTATACGCCAAGCGCTTCGGAAATAACTGCCGGCTCCGTAACACTTACAATTACTTCTACAGGCAACGGAACATGTAATGCGGTTACAGATAATATGCTCATCACCCTTTCTCCATCACCTGTTGTTAATGCCGGCATTGATCAAACCGTTTGCGGAAACAATCCCAATGTAACCCTGAATGGCTCTGTAACGATTGCCGGCGGAGGTATATGGTCAGGCGGAAGCGGAAGTTTCTCACCAAGTAATACCTCGATGAATGCAGTATACACACCAACTGCGGGAGAGGTATCATCAGGCAGCATTAACTTAACACTTACATCAACTGCTAATGGCACATGTAATGCGGTGAATGATCAGGTAACCATCAATTTTACATTACCGCCTACGGCAAATGCCGGTACCGACAAAACAGTTTGTGGAAACAATTCTACTGTAACGCTGAATGGTACTGTAACAGTGGCAACAGGGGGACAATGGACAGGAGGGCTTGGAACATTTACTCCAAATAACAACACACTGAACGCTTCATATACACCAACAGCAGGTGAAATAGCGTCGGGAAATGTAATACTAACGCTTACAACAACAGGAAACGGAAACTGTAATGCTGTGAGTGACCAGATGACAATTTTCTTTACTCCGGCACCTACCGTAAGTGCCGGTACCAACCAGACAGTTTGTGCAAACAATTCCGCTGTTACGCTAAATGGCACATTCACAACTGCAACAGGAGTATTGTGGTCAGGAGGAAACGGATCATATAGTCCGGATAATACTACACCTAATTCAGTTTATACACCTTCCGCGGCAGAAATTACAGCGGGAACCGTTACACTCACATTAACAACTACAGGGAATGGAACTTGCCTGCCTGCGAGCAGCAACATTTCGATCACAATCCTTCCTGCCCCGCAAGTAAGTGCAGGCCCCGATATAATGGCATGTGTAAATAAACCGAATGCGGCACTTAACGGAACAATATTAAATGCAGGCGGCGGCCTATGGAGTGGCGGCAATGGAACATATTCACCGAACAACACAGCACCCAATGCTACATATACTCCTACTTCTGCCGAAATCCTATCAGGAAGCGTAACCTTAACATTTACCTCAACAGGAAACGGAACATGCACCGCGGTAAATGATAAGATGGTCATTTCATTTGCGCCATCTCCTGTTTCAAATGCAGGAGCCGATCAGACGCTATGCTCAAATAACCCAAATGTATCATTGAACGGATCAGTAAATAACTCCGCTGGCGGATCCTGGTCTGGCGGATTGGGAATATTCAACCCGAATAATAACGCGTTGAACGCGATATATACACCAACACAAACAGAGATCAACTCCGGTCAATTGAAACTTATACTTACTACAACGGGGAATGCAAACTGTAACGCCGTAACGGATACAATGGTTGTTATATTTACTCCGGCACCTACTGTGAATGCCGGTTCAGCTTTAACCTCTTGTTCAAATAACGCATCAGTGACACTGAATGGATCATATACAATAGCTGCAGGAGCAATCTGGTCGGGCGGAGCGGGAACATTCACCCCCGGTAAAACAACAATGAACGCCGCATATAAACCTTCTTTTGCTGAAATAGCTGCCGGTAAGGCAAGTCTTTTATTGACAACAACTGGAAACGGAAATTGTGCAGCGGCAGTTGACAGTGTTATTATTACCATTACTCCAAAACCAACTGTAAACGCTGGGCCGGACCAAACCGTTTGCGTAACAAATCTTAATGTACAGCTAAGCGGAAGTGTTGTCGGCCCTACGAATAGCGGGCAATGGACTACCATGGGTACAGGAACATTTATTCCTAATAACACTTCATTAAATGCCATTTATATATGCAGCAAACAGGATTCACTGAACGGCGGAGTAAAACTGGTGCTTACTTCAACCAACAATGGATCCTGCCTATCGGTTAATGATACCATTATCATCAACATTCGTCCTGCCGGAGGAGCCAATGCGGGAAGCGATGCAACGGTTTGCGCGAATAATGCGGGTGTTATTCTAAACGGAACAATTACGGGTGGCGCAAGTTCCGGAACATGGTCAACTACTGGTACAGGTGTATTCAGTCCGAACAACACTTCTCTTAATGCACTGTATATACCAAGTGCGGGTGATGCTGCATCCGGTTCCGTAACCCTAACGCTTACTGCCAACAGTTGCAATCCCGCATCTGATAACCTGACAATAACAATTACACCAGCTCCTGTCGTGAATGCAGGCGTGGACCAGACTGTTTGTTCAAATAACAAAAACATTCAACTGAACGGAAATGTTTCAGGCGGTACGAACACCGGCGCATGGACAAGTACAGGAACCGGATCATTTGTTCCAAATAATACGACTCTGAATGCCATCTACCAGGCAAGCGCGGCTGATTCCGCTGCCAAAGTGATTTACCTTGTGCTCAATTCAACCAATAACGGATCCTGTGTAGCTGTAAAAGATACCGTCCGTATAAACATTTATCCTTCATCAACAGTTAATGCAGGTTCTGATCAAACTGTTTGTGCCAATAACCCCAATATTATCTTGAACGGATCTGTGAGCAATGGAGGGTCAGGCGTTTGGAGCACTTCCGGTTCAGGTGTATTTAATCCGAATGCAAATGCATTGAATACGACTTACACTCCGAGCGTGGCCGACATCTCAGCCGGTTCGGTAAATCTTGTACTTACTGCAACAACCAGCTGTAACGTAGCTGTCGATTTCATGACTGTAATTATCACAGCCCCGCCAATTGTGAATGCCGGCGCCGACCAATCCGTATGCGGCAGCAATCCCAATATATCGTTATCCGGAAGTATTGCTAATGCAGCAGGCGGAATCTGGTCTGGAGGCAATGGAACCTTTAACCCGAGCAACACTTCATTGAACGCAATATATACACCAACTACAGCTGAAATAACATCAGGCACATTAACATTAACTCTCACTTCAACAGGTAATGGTATTTGTAATGCAGTTAACGACAATCTGGTGGTTAACTTTACTTCATCTGTACAAGCGAATGCAGGTGTTGATCAATATGTTTGTAAAACTGCCGCAAACGCTCAATTGCAGGGTATAGTAAGCAATGGCAGCACAACGGGCAAATGGACAACCTTGGGTTCCGGTGGCTTCCTTCCTAACGACAGCGCATTAAATGCAGTATATCAATTCAGCACAGCCGATACCGCAGCTGGTTCTGTAACAGTTGTTCTTACTTCGACAAACAATGGTCAATGCGCTGTTGCAAAGGATACCATAAAAATATTCTTTGGCCCAAGCGCATTCGCATCGGCAGGAGTTGACCAGGTTACCTGTTTTAGTAATCCAACGATAAACCTGAATGGTCTTGTTTCGGGAGGTACAAGCACCGGACAATGGACAACACTTGGAGGTGGCTCCTTCAGTCCCAATTCACAAACACTGAATGCGTCCTATACATTAAACGCAAGCGATCTTTCGAATGGAAGCGTAAAACTTATTCTTACTACAACGAATAACGGCGGATGCCTTGCAGGAACAGATACGGTGAATATACAGGTAACCAGCCCGGCAAACGTCAATGCCGGTTCTGACCAGACCATTTGTTCAACTACACTATCAATAGTGTTGAATGGAAATATAACCGGCGGAAGTACAACCGGGCAATGGATGACATTAGGCTCAGGTACATTTACACCAAATGCTCAGGCACTTAATGCAACTTATGCCCCGGGAACGACAGATTATACTACCGGAAAAGTAAAACTGATACTTTCCTCTACTAATAATGGTGTCTGCGCGGCAGTAAAAGATACTGTTGAGATCAACATACAGCAGCCCGCAATTGTAAATGCCGGAATTGATAAAGCGGTTTGTTCCGCCAACCCTGCTGTAACACTGAATGGATCTGTGAGCGGCGGAAGCACAACGGGAACATGGACAAGTATGGGCACCGGGAATTTCACTCCAGATGCTCAAACGCTTAATGCTATATACAATCCAAGCGCTGCCGATATTGCTCTTGGCAATATGAAACTGATCCTTACTTCAACCGGAGGTCTTTGCCCTGCGGCAAATGACACTATAG
>JAEUTS010000124.1 GCA_016787005.1 Bacteroidia bacterium | reverse complement strand
TTTCTTCTGCTTTACGCCCTGAGGCGTATTGTTTGAGCGCTTCAATTATCTGCGCTTCACTGAATTTTTGTTTTTTCATGACTGTTAAAGTTATAGTTTTTGTCTATTTTTAAGCAGTCCGAGTTTTAGGAGGGGTTACATATCCAATAGAGATATCAATAATATGTATATCATACCAAAATAAGTATCACGGAATGCTGATATAACATTGTTAGGCAATATGCGTTAAAAACATTATTATGAAAACAAATCTACTTTTAATTATTGCAGCCTATTTTATTAGTATAGGTTATGCTACAGCTCAATTAACTGCTGGAGAAATTCCAATTGGCAGAACGACATCCAATCCAAATATAAACCTTACGACTTCAACAACTACTACTGGCGTTTCTGGGACAATTGATTTAGATTGTGATGGGACAATGGATCTAAATGTATACTTATATAAAGGTAAAACTTCCACAGACGGACCTAGTTATGTATACTTTAAATTAAAAAATTCACAATATGAAATTTGCATTGACACTGTTCAATATCAAATAAGAACATATTTCCAATTTGGAGACACATTAAAACCCGTAGGAAGCCACAAATGGTCAACAGACACAATGATTTACATTGGTGATTATGGGGGATTTTTAATATTTGGCCCGTCAAAAATCACCGATGAATACATTGCTTTTAGACAAAAGACAGGAACTAAAACTCTTGGATGGATTAAAATTACATTTAACATTGAGGACGGAGGCAACGACACCAAGCCAATAACGCTTTCAATTACAGAAATACTTCGGGTATGTCTCCCTAGTACTATCAAGCAAATATCACCCAATATGAAATTTGAAGTGACGCCAAACCCAAGTACAGACGGCAATCTCTGTTTAAAATATAAAGCACAATTAAAAAGACTTGAATTAGTTAACACACTCGGACAAAGTTCCTTTTTAAGTAACGACAGTTATAGAATTACCCTTCCAAATGAAAAAGGATTATACATTATAAGAGCGTGGGACGTAAACGACAATTACTCTCAATCAAAAGTGATAAGGCAATAGGTGACGCACATTGCCTAACAGCGGTCTTGTGCAATAGCTGGCGAAGTGCAAGTAAGGCTTGCAATAATAAATGTGAGGCTGATGCCCCGAACCTTACAACTGTTCGATAAGGATCTTATTGAACTCAATCCTTTTATGTCGGCTAAAATTATCACTCCCGCTGAATTTGAAAGAAAGGCATTATAAACTACCCGGACATCCAACAAGCAAATAAAAATCCCAGTCTGAAGTCCAAGCTGGGATAAATATCCGGAAGACCGGACTATTATTTACTTCTCCACATCATCACTAAACCATTTTGTTACACGTTCCAGGAAACCACCTTTGCCTTTGGCGGGATCGGAGTGGGTAACAATTGTTTCAGCCTGGGTTTGAACAGCGGGCTCAGGGGTGGTTTCAGCAAAAACATCGTTCGTTTTATTTGACGCAACAGGATTGCTTTCTTTTTCAACACGCTGTAATTCTTTCATCACCAAACCAACGCTGGTCGCATACATCGGACTTGTTACGTCCTCAGCACCGCCTGCAAGGTGTTCGTTCGGGTAGCCAATGCGGGTATCCATACCGGTAATGTATTCAACCGATTGGGTAATGTGTTTCAGCTGAGCGCCGCCACCTGTTATAACAATACCCGCGATGAGCTTTTTCTCAAAGCCTGAATTTTTTATTTCGTAATACACATGCTCAATGATCTCATCCATACGTGCCTGTATAATATGCGACAGATTTTTTACAGAGATCTCTTTATGCGGACGTCCGCGTAAGCCGGGGATGGAAACTATTTCATTCTCCTGATTCTCACTCGCAAGCGCCGAACCGAATTTTATTTTGAGCAGCTCGGCCTGGTTCTTAATGATAGAACAGCCTTCCTTAATGTCTTCAGTGATCACATTGCCTCCAAAAGGAATAACAGCAGTATGACGGATAATTCCATCCTGGAAGATAGCCAGGTCAGTTGTACCGCCACCTATATCCACCAAAACTACTCCTGCTTCTTTTTCCTCATCACTCAATACCGCGTCAGCCGATGCCAAAGGCTCCAGCGTTAAGTCGGCCACTTCAAGGCCGGCCTTTTCAACACACTTGTAAATATTTTTAATAGCAGCTATCTGTCCTGTTATGATATGAAAGTTAGCTTCGAGGCGAATGCCTGCCATACCGATCGGGTTTTTAATGCCCTGTTCGCTGTCAATAATATATTCCTGCGGAAGTACGTGAATGATCTCTTCGCCCGGTAACATTACCAGCTTGTACATATCATCAATTAAGGCATCTACGTCCTTCTGACTTATTTCAGTATCTGCGTTCGCACGGGTTTTAATACCACGATGCTGGTGGCTTTTAATGTGCTGGCCGGCGATACCAACGTTCACCACTTTAATATTTACACCGGATTTACTTTCGGCCTCGGCAACAGCGGTCTTAATAGACTGAACTGTTTGATCAATGTTGAGCACAACACCGCGTGCCACACCAACAGAGTCGGCACGTCCCATACCGAGTATTTCAATTTTACCGAACTCATTTTTACGACCTACTATGGCGGCAATTTTGGTAGTGCCAATGTCTAAGCCTACTACTATTTCTGATGGTGTCATGGTGTATATATTAGCCCCCTCTTGGTCTCTCCGCCTCAGGCGGAGGAGATAAAAAGGAAGTGGTTTAATGTTTATAGTTTATTTTTCAAGAATATTCCGACTATTAAAAAATGAACATTTGAATAATAGAACATTTGAATAATGAATAGCGAAGTGAAATGAATCACACAATGAAATCATATCAAAGTAAATCCCACTTCTTAATTCGTTTTTCAAATGTTCAAATGTTCGTTATTCAATTTTTTTGCAAAATTTTGTTTTAAATTTTACTGATTTCTTTCTTCGTACACACTACCTGGTTCTTAAACTTCAAATTTATGACAGAATAGTTGTTCCACCAACCGGTTGGGTTAAGACCTTGTTTATAAAATATTAACAATTTACTGAACTTCTCATCCATATCGGCAATATTACCGAATATAATGCGGTGATCACCCACTCGCGGCACCAATTCAAATTCTCCTTCATCATTTACATAGATCTGCTCTACCTGTGCCTTCCAGAACTCATCGGCATTGATATACCCGGCTAACTCAAACAACTCATCCACCAGTGTCGACTCCCGGAGTGCCGAATCGGCTTTAATTTCCTGTATGGTGTACATATAATGAATATTATAGGGATCACGAAAGTTACCATTCGCTATCAGCACTTTAGCTGTATACTTATCCGATAAAGGCATCAGTCTACCTTCCGTATCAATATAATAGCTGTCGTTGTACTTATCAATGATACGGATGAGTGGTTTACGTTGCTTAATGTCGACTTTCACCTCCCCATCTATTGTGACATAAACCTCCGCTTTCGAAATAGCCGCATGACTGTTAAGGGCATTCTCCAACTCCGGAACATTAAGTGTTGATACAGGCTGATTAATGATAGAGTCGCCGCGCTCCGCAATCAGCTTTTTAATGTCTTCGGGTTGCACAAAGAAATTCTCTTCATCCTGTTCAATAGTGATGTCGAGGTTTTTACAAGGCAAACTATCTTCTTTGCGCTCAACAAAGCCCAAAGAAACGATCAATCCGATTACAAGGATAGACCAGGCGGATATGGTTAGTATTTTTTTCATGCCTCACCCCCGGCCCCTCTCCTTCAGAGAGGGGAGAAAAGGGGATTAATTATATTGTTTTAATAGTTGATTTTTAATTGGCTCCACCAACATGTCTATATCACCGGCACCTAATGTCAGGACTATTTCAAGCTTACGTTTACTTAATTCATTTATCAAATCGGCTTTTGAGACAAGTGATTTATTTTTGCTTTTCATTCTGTTCAGTAACATGGTTGATGTTACACCTTCAATAGGCAACTCACGCGCAGGATAGATATCCAGCAATATGCACTCATCCAGCAGATCGAGGCTTTCGGCAAAAGCATCAACAAAATCACGCGTACGGGTGTACAGATGAGGCTGAAAGATGCCTGTCACTTTTTTTCCGGGATACATTTGCTTTACAGATGAAATACATGCACGAAGTTCTTCCGGATGATGAGCGTAATCGTCAATATACACGACCTTATCATTCTTTACCTGGTAATCGAATCTGCGTTTGGCACCTTCAAAAGTCTTTAATGCTTTACGAATAGCCTCATTCGTTACGCCCATTTGACAGGCCACAGCTGTTGCCGCAATTGAATTCTCAACATTGTGCATACCCGGCAAGCCAAGTGTAACTTTTTCCATTTTACCTTCCGGGGTTATAATATCATATATATAATTCCCGTTTTCGATCATCACATTTGCGGCATAAAAATCGGCTGCTTTTGTCGCTGAATAGGTAATGTAAACTCCTATGTATGTTAATTCATTCTCAATATTCCTGTTTATGATCAGCTTTCCACCGGGCTTCAACTGCTTCGCGAATTCCGAGTATGTCGCTTCCATCTTTTTTTTATCTCCATAAATATCCAGATGGTCGGCATCGAGGGAGGTGATTACAGTTATATAAGGATGAAGGGTGAGAAAAGAGCGATCGTATTCATCGGCCTCCACAACAATGGTTGTTGGTTGTTGGTTGTTAGTTGTTAGTTTTAAGTTTTTACTTAAAAGAAGATTGGTGTTATAGTTTTTTGTGATGCCGCCAAGGAACGCAGAACAATCAATACCAGCAGTGCGTAGAATATGTGCAATGAGCGATGAAGTTGTTGTTTTACCATGCGTTCCGGCCACAGCGATTGTTTGAGCTTGTTCTGTTAATTGACCCAATACTTCAGCACGTTTTTTAATGTTTAACCCTAAATCATTAAATAAAACATACTCGCTGTGGCTTTTCGGAACAGCAGGTGTATATACAATAAGAGAATTGTCTTTAGTCCAGCTGTTGCTTGTCAGCATTGTTTTAACCAGGCTTACATTTTCTTCAAAATGAACTTTTATTCCTTCAGCAATTAATTCATTTGTCAACGCAGTCGGTGTTTTATCATATCCGCTTACATCCTTCCCCATCGCGTTGAAAAAGCGGGCAAGCGCGCTCATGCCAATACCGCCTATACCAAGGAAATAAAAATGCTGTATGTTGTTAAGGTTCATTTATTCCGTATAAGATCCAATATTTCACCTGCAATTCTTTCCGCCGCATCAGGCAATGCCAGCTTCCTGATATTTCTTTCCAATTGTGCCCGCATTGTCCCATTGCTAATTAAAACAATGATCTCTTTTCCCAGTTTTTCCAAAGCTTCATTATCATTCACCATCAACGCTGCATCATTCTTAACCAATGTCATCGCGTTCTTCGTCTGGTGATCTTCTGCTACATTCGGAGAAGGAACCAATATACATGCTTTACCTGCTACAGCTAATTCGGAAAGCGATATAGCCCCGGCCCTTGATACAACTATATCAGCAGCTGCATAAGCCAGGTCCATTTTTGAAATGAACTCAAATGCCTTTATTCCATCCGTTTTATACTTTTTAACTGCTTCCTGAGCTTTGGGAAAATAGGCTTTGCCTGTTTGCCAGACCAGCTGAATATTATTTGAGACAATCTCTGCCAAAGACTTTTCAATACTTTCATTAATGGTGCGCGCGCCGAGACTTCCACCGATCACCAGGATTGTTTTTTTATTCGAATCCAATCCAAAAAACCGTAAAGCTTCGGGGCGTTTGCCGCCCAGATCGGTTATATCATTCCGAACCGGGTTTCCGGTAACAACAATTTTTTCCTTTGGAAAATATTTTTCCATACCCTCATAAGCCACACATATTTTACTCACTTTACTTCCCAGGATTTTATTGGTGACACCCGGAAAAGAATTTTGTTCCTGAATAATTGTCGGAATACCGCTATTTGCCGCTACCTGCAGCATGGGACCACTGGCATACCCACCGGTACCAATAGCGATATCAGGTTGAAAGGCTTTCAATATTTTTTTTGCTTTGCTCAAACTTGCGATCACTTTAAACGGGAACATTAAATTCGACCAGGTTAATCTTCTTTGAAAACCACTTATCCAAAGGCCTTCTATCTTATATCCCGCTGCAGGAACTTTTTCCATTTCCATTCTTCCCTCCGCTCCCACAAATAAAAATTCAATCTCTTTATGAACAGATTTCAGGGCATTTGCAATGGCAATTGCCGGAAATATATGCCCGCCCGTTCCTCCTCCGCTGATTATTACTTTAAGCTTCTTCAATTTTTTTCTCCTTTTCTACCTCAGTGCTTACACTTAACACTATACCAATCGCGATACTCGTGAACCATATGGAGGTACCTCCCATACTCACCAATGGCAAGGGCTGTCCGGTAACCGGGAACAAATTAACAGCCACAGCCATATTGATCATTCCCTGGAACACCAGGCTGAAACACAGACCTATGGCCAGCAAGCTGGCAAATGTCTTATCACTTTTACCTGCTATACGTACAGCACGAAAAAATAAAATGATATATAAAAACACAATAATAAATCCGGATATCAGGCCATATTCTTCTATGAGAATAGCATAAATAAAATCGGATGAGGCCTGCGGCAAAAAATTCCGCTGCGTACTTCCTCCGGGGCCTTTGCCCAATGTACCACCCGTCGCGATCGCGATCTTGGCTTGTTCGGCCTGGTAGTTTGCTTCACTGTTCCCGCTCGAAAAACTTTCAATACGTGTTTTCCAGGTCGCCACACGATTATTGATATTCGGGAACGCGAAAACTATTGCAATAAATATTGACAGGCAAACTACCCCGATCCCTATTAATGACAAAATATATTTCAAATTAACCCTTCCTATGAACATTAAAACCAAACAGGTAACAAACAACACCGCAGCGGTTGAAAAGTTTGCGGGTAATATCAGGCCGCAAATAACCAACACAGGTATAACAATGGGGATGAAGGCTGATCTGAAATCCTTTATTTGTCCCTGTTTAATTGCCAGTACCCTTGCCACATACGCGATAAGCGCGAGCTTGGCAAAGTCCGATGTCTGGAAGGTTAAACTTGTTCCGGGAATTTTTAACCAACGGCTGGCTTCTCCCGCACTCACCCCTTTAAGCAATGTGAACAGCAATAAAGGAACTGATATGAACAAAGCGATCTGCGATAACCTGGAGAAGTATGTGTACTTTACTTTATGTGTTAAGTACATCAACAATAAACCAAACCCTATAATTGTTGAATGTTTAAACAAATAGTACTCCGTATCACCTGCTTTGTATCGGTAGGCCAGCGCCACAATAGAGCTATATACGACCAATATGGATACGATCGACAGCAATAACACCACCATCCATATAACTTTATCACCCCGGATATTCGGAAAAATGTTCACGTTTGTTTAAAATTAAATTTATAATGAACGAACTGCCGCCTTGAACTGATGGCCGCGATCCTCATAATTCTCAAACAGGTCGAAACTTGCACAGGCAGGCGACAACAAAACTGTTTCACCTTTTGAAGCCAATTTGTATGACGCCGCTACGGCCTCTTTTGCGGAACCGGTTTCAACAATATTCTCCACCACTCCTTTAAAAGCTTTCCTGATCTTTTTATTGTCAGCTCCAAGGCAAACAATGGCTTTCACTTTCTCTTTCACCATGTCCATGAGCATGGTGTAGTCATTACCCTTGTCAATACCGCCCAGAATAAGGACGACAGGGTGCTGCATACTTTCGAGCGCGTACCAGGTTGAGTTAACATTGGTAGCCTTTGAGTCATTAATAAAGTTAATACCGTTAACTTTGGCCACGAATTCGAGCCGGTGTTCCACATTTTGAAAGTCGGATAAACTTTCGCGGATGATCTCTTTTCTTACATCCGTTAATCTGGCAACAATTCCTGCTGCCATAGAATTGTAAATGTTGTGCTTCCCTTGTAATGCTAGTTCCTGGATCGACATAGAGGTTTGGTTTGTTTGGTTTATATTTATTATTAATTGTGTTCCATCGAGGTACGCTCCTTCTTCCACTTTTTGTTTGATCGAGAAGGGGTACTTTTTTGCTTTGATCGTTTTTTTACTCAACTCCTTCGCTGTTACTTCATCATCGATACAATAAATAAAAGCGTCGGCAGCAGTTTGATTTTGTGTAACCCTGAATTTTGAATCAGCATATTTCTGTAATTCGTAATTGTATCTGTCGAGGTGATCAGGTGTGATGTTGAGCAGCACGGCTATATCAGCTCTAAATTTGTACATGTCATCCAACTGAAAACTGCTGAGCTCAAGCACGTAGTAATCGAAATTATTTTCCGCAACCTGCAGCGCGAAACTCTTACCAACATTTCCCGCCAACCCTGCATTTAAGCCCGCTTTTTTAAGAATATGATAAGTGAGCATTGTAGTTGTTGTTTTTCCATTACTACCTGTAATACATATCATTTTCGCGTTTGTGTACCTGCCCGCGAATTCGATCTCGGAAATGATCGGCGTTCCTTTCTTCTTCAGCTTTACGATCAACTCCGCTTTATCAGGCACACCCGGGCTTTTAATCACTTCATCCGCATTCATTATTAATTCTTCCGAATGCTTTTCTTCTTCCCACGCAATTCCGTGTTTTGAAAGAACTGCTTTATACTTGTCTTTTATTTTCCCTTTATCCGACAGGAATACATCGAAACCTTTCTGCTTCGCCAGTACAGCTGCTCCGGTGCCGCTTTCACCTGCTCCGAGTATGACAATACGAGGCCCCTCTCCGGCTCTCCCCGATGGGGAGAGAGTTTGATTCGACTTAGTTTGATTTATATTCTTAACTTTTTCCATTTAGTATTTTCCATCTCGTCTCCTCTCCGCCTCAGGCGGAAGGCCGGGAGGGGCCTTTTTATCTCAGTTTTAATGTCACTACAGTCAGTATTGCCAGCATCACACCTATGATCCAGAAGCGTGATACGATTTTGGCTTCATGCATACCCAGCTTCTGGTAATGGTGGTGCAACGGCGACATTTTAAATATCCTTCTCCCCTCCCCGTATTTCTTCTTTGTGTATTTGAAATACGCCACCTGCATCATCACCGATAAATTCTCTATGAGAAACACACCACACATAACCGGAATAAGAAGTTCCTTACGAATAGAAATAGCGCATACCGCAATGATGCCGCCCAAAGCAAGGCTACCCGTGTCGCCCATAAAAACCTGGGCGGGATAAGCATTGTACCACATAAAGCCGACACATGCACCGACAAATGCGCTCATGAATACCACAAGTTCACCGCTATTGGGGATATACATGATATCGAGGTAATCGGCGAATATGGTATTACCTGAAACGTAGGCCAATGCCACGAGTGTTGCACCAATAATAGCGGATGAGCCCGTCGCTAGCCCGTCAATTCCATCGGTGATGTTCGCGCCGTTAGAAACAGCCGTTACAATAAAAATTACAACGGGAATAAAAATGAGCCAGGCCCATTTCCTGTAGCCGTCTCCGAGCCAACTCAACAAATTCGCATAATCAAACTCGTTGTTCTTTACGAAAGGGATGGTAGTTTTCATCGACTTCTCCGTCTCTTTCGAATAAATAGGAACACTGTTCATCACACCTTTACCATTGTCTTCCTCAATATCATACTTGTGCGGACTGTATATTTTTTCCTTCACAACCACATCTGAATGAAAGAAAAGCGTAATACCAACGATCAATCCTATTCCTACCTGACCGATTATTTTAAAGCGGCCCTGTAAACCTTCCTTGTTTTTCTTAAACACCTTGATGTAATCATCCAGGAAGCCTATCAAGCCCAACCATACTGTTGAAATGAGCATGAGTATGATGTAGATATTATGGAGCTTGGCAAACAGCAATGTTGGAATAACAATGGCCGCGAGGATGATCAGACCTCCCATGGTTGGTGTACCCTGCTTTTGTGCCTGCCCCTGCAAACCAAGATCGCGGATGGTTTCACCAACCTGTTTCCTCCTTAAAAATGCGATGAGCTGCTTGCCAAACAACAGAGAAATGATCAGCGAAGTGATCACCGCCATAGCTGCACGGAATGAAATATATCGGAACACTCCTGCTCCGGGAAGATCATATTGCGTATGTAAGTAGTCGAATAAGTAGTAAAACATTATTTCTCAAATAATTTTAAGTTCTCTTTCAAAATTTCCATGTCATCAAACGGATGCTTCACGCCTTTTATCTCCTGGTAGGTCTCATGTCCTTTACCCGCGAGCAAAATGATGTCGCCCGGATTTGCTATTGAACACGCCATTTTAATAGCTTCCTTCCGATCAGGCACTGTCAATACCTTTTTGTAATGCTGAGGCTCCACACCCTTTTGCATTTGCCTGATGATTTCATCCGGGTCCTCAGAACGCGGATTATCTGAAGTAAGAATGACCTTGGTACTCAACTCACAGGCAATCTGCGCCATTAAAGGACGTTTCTGCGCGTCACGATCACCGCCGCAACCAACAATACTTATTACCTGCTCATTACCTGTACGTATATCATTTACCGTTTTTAATACATTCAGCAAGGCGTCGGGAGTATGCGCGTAATCAACAATCCCAACAATTCCATTTCCGGTATGCACGTATTCAAACCGGCCCTCTACTGAGTTCAGATTACTCAGCGTGGTAAGGATATTCACTTTGTTCTCTTTCAAAAGAGTCGCTGTCGCGTATACAGCGAGAATATTATATGCATTGAAGGTTCCGATAAGCTTTGTCCAGACCTCACTGCCATCCACGTTCAGCAGCAAACCGGAAAACTGATTTTCCATTATTTTGCATTTGAAATCGGCATTGCTTTTTAAAGCGTATGTTTTTTTCTTTGCCTTAGTATTTTGAAGCATTACCATACCATTCGCATCATCTTTATTCACCAAAGCGAAGGCATCTTCTCCCAATTGATCAAAAAATTCCTTTTTAGCCTTTATGTATTGATCAAATGTTTTATGGTAATCGAGGTGGTCGTGAGTGATGTTGGTAAATACCGCGCCTGCAAAACTCAAACCTGTAATGCGATGCTGAACAACAGCATGCGAACTCACTTCCATGAAACAATACTGGCAGCCGCGTTCAACCATTTGTTTCAGCAGTTCATTGAGGCTGACCGCATCGGGAGTAGTATGTGTTGCCGGGATCACCTCCAGGTTGATCTGATTTTTTACCGTCGATATCAACCCAGCTTTATAACCCAGCGTTTTGAACAGGTTGAACAACAGTGTCACTGTTGTAGTCTTTCCATTGGTGCCCGTTACACCAACCAGCTTAATTTTGGATGAAGGATTATCATAGAAATTAGAGGCGATCATACCCAACGCATAGCTGCTGTTGTTGACACGCGCATAAGATATTTTCTCATCGATATTGGCCGGCAGATCTTCACACACAATTCCAATGGCACCTGCTGCAATGGCCTGGTCAATAAATTTATGTCCGTCGTTTTGTGTGCCTTTTACTGCCACATACAGGCTATCCTTCTCCACTTTGCGGGAATCAAAGCAAACAGAAGTAATAGCGAGATTGGTTGACCCGATCACTTCAACCAGTCCTGCTTTGTAGAGTATGTCTTTTAATAATTTCATTGCCTCACCCCGGCCCTCTCCATATGGAGAGAGATGGAATTTTATTTATGTTAGTTCAAGCTCTATTGTTGTTCCTTTTGTAAATCGTGTTCCTGCTTCCAATGATTGTTTTGTGATAACACCGCTCCCCCTGAGTTTTACATGGAAGCCATTATTCTCGAGGATGAACAACGCATCCTGTGCCACCATACCTATCATGTTGGGAACAATATTCTTTTTGAGGTCAATCTCTACTTTTGATAATGAAAGGTTCAATGCGGTTGAATCCTTCATCTGTATATTGGCCCAGCGGGCATCAGCAGGTCCTGCCCCGGTCTTTATATTCAGATCTGCAAGAACCCGTTGTATATCCTTTAATGATCCTGCTTTTGACGCAGGCGCCTTCAGGGCAAACTCCGGCTGTACGGTATTGATCTCCTTATGTATTTCAAGACTTGTGGAGTATACTTTATCGGCGATATCTTTAAACACAGGACCTGCAACCTGGGCACCGTAGTATTCGCCGGTTGAAGGAGCGCTGACAACCACTATGCAGGAGTACTTAGGATTATCGGCAGGAAAATATCCTACAAACGATGCCTGGTACGTCGCCTTCTTGTCCTGATCCTTATAAGAGCCATTAACTAGGATCTGGGCAGTACCTGTTTTTCCCGCGATCTGGAAAGTGGAATTCTTAAGTGTTTTGCCGGTGCCATTCAGCACAACGCCTTCCATCATTTTCCTGGCCATCTCAATTGTTCTCTTTGAGCAAATGGGGGGAACACCGATAGTTTCAGAATCAAATTGTTTTATAAGCTTGCCTTTTTTTCTTATCTCTTCCACAAACTGCGGACGAACCATAACGCCATTGTTCGCAACAGCATTATAGAATGAAAGTATTTGCATTGGTGTAAACAACAACTCGTATCCATAAGCCATCTGAGGCAATGTGACACCCGACCAATCTTTGTCCTTGGTAGTTTTAATCCGTGGTTTGGCTTCACCGGGAATTGCCAAACCCAGGGGGGAATTAAGATTGAACTTATACAGTCGGTCCACAAATTTTTGCGGATCCTTTGCATAGTACCGGTAAATGATCTTTGCTACGCCAACATTCGAGGATTGCTCAAACACTTCTTCTACTGTCATTTTCGACTTCTCCGGGCGATGAGAATCCCTTACAGGCACATCAAAAAACTTATAAGTACCGTTGCCAACATCCACTGTATCTTCCAGGTCAATGTATCCGTCTTCCATTGCGGCCATCAATGAAGCCAGTTTAAATGTTGAACCGGGATCAGTGGCTGAGCCAATGGCGTAATTATAATTCTCAACGTATTCACCCGAATCTCTTCGTGCAAGGTTGGCGATGGCCTTAATCGCACCTGATTTCACCTCCATCAAAATGGCACAACCGTGATCCGCATTGTTCTTCGCCAATTGCTTCAATAAGGAATGTTCTGCCACATCCTGTATATTTATGTCAATTGTTGAGATCACATCACTGCCGTCTTCAGGCTCCACCTCATTCTCATCATTCAATGGCATCCAAACGCCGCCCGCTATTTTTTGCATCAGCCGTTTACCGCTTGTGCCTTTCAGGAATTGATTGAAAGCGCCTTCCAAACCAATGGGCTTTACATCTTCGCGTTCATAACCAATAGTGCGTGAAGCAAGAATCTGGAACGGACGCTCCCTTCTGCTTGTCTGAAGCACCACAAAGCCACCCTTATTCTTTCCAAAACGGAATAGTGGAAATTTTTTAATAAGCTGAAGTTGCTTGTAAGAAACGTCCTTTGCCAGCAGTACATAACGATCGCCGGAGGTGCGTGCGGTTTTCAGGTCCCGGTAATATTCTCTTCTTGATCTTTGTTTCAGCAAGCCTGACAGCTCAAGAGCAAGTGAATCGGAGTATTTATTAAAATCGGCTGATGATAAATTCCGAAGGAATTCGGTATTTACATCGATGCCGATCTCATAATAAGGTAATGACGTGGCCAGCAAATTCTGGTTCACATCATATATATTTCCTCGGGAAGCATTTACTACAAACTCCTGGGTAGTAAGAGTTTTGGCCTTTGCACGCCACATATC
>JAEUTS010000099.1 GCA_016787005.1 Bacteroidia bacterium | reverse complement strand
ATATTTATATCATCAATATACAACATATTCTGGTAACCCGTTGTATTCCGGAATTTGATCCGAACATTTGAAAACGAAGCGTAACTGTTCAATGGAATGATCTCATTTCTCCACTGACCGGAGTTAGGAACAAATCTTGTTGTGCTAAAAGCCGGAGTCGCGGTGATGAGATTTGCGCCGTACTTTTTATACAGGCTTTTATAAGTAACTCCACAGTCAGTAGAAATAAGAACCTCAAGCGTGTCCTTTTTATAGTTAAGCGCCGGATCTGCATAAGCCTGGTAAGCCAGCCAAAATGAGAGTACAGGTGATGCTGCAGAAGAAAGATCGATCGGATAAATGATGGATTCATCAATCGCACCAGTAATAATATAATCGTAATTATTTACCACCAGTGAGGAAGATCCGGCTTTTCCCGCCGTATTTGTTATCGTCCAGCTTATATATCCATCCGGATTATTCAACATCCATCCGGGAAGTGTTGTGTTTTCAAAACTTTCAGCAAAAGGCAAAGGTGCTCCCGTAAACATAGCACCAAATGTTGAAATTACCGTGTCATTAACAATATTCAGATCAGTTATTCCATTAGGTTTTTTTACCCAGACTTTAAGCTTATGCGTACCCGATGACAAAGAGATTGAAGGAAGCGTATATGGTGCGGAAGATAATGAAGGTAATTTGCCGGTCCAGTTTAAATTATAAACTACTCCTGCATCAATTCTATAACTTATCGTTGCAGATTTTAACGTGTCCTTTGCCCTGTTCTGAATGATAAATGAAGGTGCAATATCAGAACTGCAATAATAGTACTCAGCGGCGGTTTTCAGACTAAAAAGACCTGCATCAACAGCTGGCATATTTGTAAAAAAATTACCTGCATAATCCATGCACCCGAATTGTTGATTTTGGGGCGGCAACGTGTGTCCCATACCGGTAATTATATTGAGTGTCGCAGCAGCATTTGAGTCTAACATAATATTATAAGCACGCTTTACAGTGCTTACATAATAATCCTGATCACCAACGGTCATACAAATTGGAATTTTCCTGGCATTACTGTAATTATATTGAAAATAGGTTTTATTCTCAGCATCAGCAATCGATTGAACGGCAGGTGTCCAAAGAAATAATCCTTTAAAAAGCTTGTAGTTGTCCAAGCCGTATTTAAGCGCGCTTCTCCCACCTAATGAGAATCCGTTAAGGTAAATATTGCTGGTGTCGATGTTATACCATTTAATGGTTGAATCGCGCGCAACACGAATTATTTCCTGGTAACCCCATGGTGAATAAAAATCTTTATCGGGCGTACTTTGATTACCATCTGGGCAAACAATAATGCAGTTGTACAAAGGTGAAGTTGAAAGAGTTGAATTGGACTGAATAGAATTTCTGTACTGAGTTCCGTTTCCACCGCTGCCATGAAGGCCAATAACCAATTTATACTTTGCAGAAGAAGTATAGCTGGTTGGCACATAATAAGCCAAAGTCCTGGAACCGCCAAATTGAATGGTTTTTGTAAAGCTGCCTGTTGTTTGTGCAGTTAAAAGTGATTGAATAAACAATAATGAAAGAATCAACACTTTATTATTAAATCCTTTTAAAAACAATTCCCTAAAAAGTATTTCACTTCCATATTTCACACGAACATATTTTATAAGATGTACAAGGTCGAGCGCCTGCCTGCCGGACAGGCAGGGAACTTGCGTTTTATTTTCCTTACTCCTTGCATAAATCAAACATGCTCGTTTCATAACTTTCATTTTTAGTTTAATAAATCAGTCGAATCTTTTATTAAGGGAAGTTATGCCTAATCTCTCCTAAAGTCAATTCAATATTGAACATATTTCTATATTTCAAAAATATATACTACATTTATTCTATTTCAATATTTAGTTTAAAATGATTATAAAATATCAATAAACGCAATAATATATTATCAATCTATATAAATTTTATACTATTTTTCTATATTTCTATTTATAAATATTTATTAAATAAACAGTATGAATTACGATATAGCGCTGGCTGACCTTATCAAAGGATTAAACAAATCCGAAAAACGCTATTTTAAAATAGATGCCGGTCGACACACCATTGGTGAGGAAAATAATTACGTAAAGCTCTTTAACCTGTTCGAACGGCATGAAGATTATTCAAAAGTGTTTGCCAAAACACCTGCTAAAAATTTATCCGCTACAAAAAGGCATTTGTACCAAACTGTTCTTAAAAGCATGAGGGGTTATGCTGAAAAGTTCTCCGGATTTCAACTGATAAACGGTATACTTAGTGATGTGTCATATTTGTATTCTAAAGGACTTTATGGACAATGTAAGCTACTTCTCAATAAAGCAAAAAAAATCGCCTATGACTACGAACGATTCGAACAACTGATCACAATAATTTATTGGGAAAAAATATTTTCAGGTGCAGATCCATCTGATAAAGGTTACAGAAGCTTACAAAAATTGCATCTGGAAGAACAAAAAATATTAAGGATATTACAAGACATTAATGAACTGGAAGCTATTGAACACGATATCCTGAGCTTTGGCAGGCGTAAGGGGTTTGCCCGTACAAAGGAAGAAATCAAAAGAATGCATCAATTTATGACCAGGCCAATTTTGAAAAGCTCTCCAAAAAACAGGCCGCTAAGGGTGAATATCCCGTATTATGTGGCCTACAGCCTTTATTTCGCCGATACATATCAAATGGTGAAAAGCTATAATTACAGGAAGAAAGCTGTTGAATTATATGAATCGAAACCTTTGCTTGTAAATGAGTATTTCAGGGGTTATATGGGACTCGTACATAACCTGATGGTAAGTCAACGAAAATTAAAAAAATTTACAGGATTACTTGAAAGTATTGAAAGATTAAGAAACACACCGACCGATTCCATACATAAAGCATCGGCTATCTTTTCGACAAGTTATATTGCCGAATTGAATCTTTACCTGAACAGGGGGCAATTTGAAAAGGGGATCAATTTAGTTCCGGAAATTGAAAGGGGAATACATAAGTTTAAAAATCAACTTTCAAATGAACATATATTAATTTTTCAGTGTAATGTAGCATACATGTACTTTGGAAATGAAGAATTCAAAACCGCATTGAAATGGCTAAACTATATTCTTCAAAACGAAGACAAGTACCTGCGTGAAGATGTACAGGTGTTTGTCAGAATTCTAAGTCTCATCATTCACTATGAATTGGATAATCCTGACGTTGTTACTTATTACGAAAGGGCTATCACGCGGCTTTTAACGAAGAAAAGTCACCGGCTTAAAACTGAAAAAGCTGTATTGAATTTTGTTAAAAGAAATATTCAAAAAAATAACACAAAGGGGGAGCTCATAGCTGCATTCATAAAGTTAAAAAACGAGCTAACGGAATATTTCAAAGACCCCATTGAAAACAGGATAAGGGAAGATTTCGATGTACTTTCCTGGATAAACAGCAAAATTGAAGATCGATCGTTTGCTGAAATGATCAGAAATAAATCTAAATAATTTTCTGTTGGTCTGAATTCTATTTCACTTCCACCAACTCCACATCAAAAGTCAACTGAGCTTTTGCAGGAATTATAGGAGGCCGGCCGGCTTCACCATATGCCAGGTCATAAGGAATAATTAAACGCATTTTGTCGCCAACATTCATCATACCTATACCTTCATCCCAACCTTTTATAACCCGACCCTGCCCTAAAGGAAATTCAATTGGTTCCCCACGTTCAACCGATGAATCAAAGATAGTACCGTTATCCAAAAAACCCGTGTAATGAACTTTAACATTCTTTCCTGCTTCCGCTTTCGCCCCGCTGCCTTTATTTACAATAATATATTTTAACCCGCTGGTGGTAGTTTGCACCTCTTTTCCGGCTACATCATATAGCGTTGGTTTTATCGGGGCTTTTACTTCCAATAATTCTATGTCTAAAAGAATTGTTGCTTTGGGCGGAATTACTCCCTGGTAGCCCTGTTCTCCATAAGCCAATTCGTATGGAATTATCAAACGGAATTTCTCACCAGTACGCATCAGTGAAACACCTTCATCCCAGCCTTTCACAACCTGGTTTTTACCGAGCAAAAAACTGAACGGTTTGCCCCTATCCGCAGTAGCGTCAAATATGGTTCCATCAGTAAAATAAGCGACATAATTGGCCACCACTCTTCCTCCCTGTAAAGGTTTCTCGCCTTTAGGATTTGCCTGAGCGATCAGGTATTTCAACCCGCTCGCTGTTTTAAGTGTGTCACGTTTTTTAATATCGAATAATTTAACACCCTCTGAAACACCAAGTAATTCAACATCAAAAACCAAGGTAGAATTGGCCGGAATTGGACCTGAATCCTGATCGCCATAACCTATTGCAGGTGGAATAATAAAAGTGGCTTTATCGCCAACATGCAGGTAGGAAATTCCCTCATCCCACCCTTTTATTACACGTCCGCGGCCCAACATAAATTCGAAAGGAGTTCCACGATTAACTGAACTGTCAAAAACGGTATCGTTGGTGAATTTACCGGTGTAATGCACTTTCACATTATCGCCCATATGCGCCTGCGGACCATTGCCTTGCGAAGTAATAGTATATTGAAGACCAGAAGCTGTTTTTACGGTTTTAGGTTTGTCAACTTTTTTAGAAGTTATATCCTGGGCTGATTTGGTTTGTGCCTGTGTAAGGATAACACCTGTAAAAAGCGCCAACCCTAAAATGAATATTTTTTGCATGTCAGTTTTTATTTTACGTCAACTACTTCAATGTCAAATACAAGAGATGAATAAGGAGGAATTGTCTGAAAACCCTGAGAACCATAACCCAGTGAAGAAGGTATCACCAACATGGCTTTCTCTCCTTTCTTCATTTTCTGAAGCGCTTCGTCCCATCCGGGTATAACCTGACCTTTTCCAACAGTTAGTTCAAAAGGCTTTCCCTCATGCATATCGGAAGCATCAAAAACGTTGCCGTTTAAAAACTTACCTGTGTATTTTATCTTTGCCATCTGGCCAGCCTTTATTATCTCCCCATTTCCGGCCTCCTTTTCAATTATGTAAAGGCCGGTTTCAGTAGGTTCAGCAGTTATATTATTTTGCTTTAAAAACTCATTGCGTTGCTTACCCTCCTTTATACTCAAGTCATTCAGTATTTCCTGTTGGGTTTTAACACCATGCATCTTTACGTAAAAGGTAAGCATACTTCCTTTTTTAATATAAGGAGGCAATTCCTTTAAGCCAAATGTTTTCATGTAAACTGAATCGGCACTTATTTTAAAACTGGCGCTATCACCCTGTGCCATCGACATTAATCCCTCTTCAAAACTACCTTTAAACGTAGAGGCAAATATAGGTTGGGTGATTATCCCGCCTTCTGCCTCTTTTATCGTGGACGAATTGAATATTTCTGAATCCTTTTCTGTAACATATTTTACGGAAATGGCAGCGTACTCGCCTGTTTTAGGCTTACGCGCTCCCTCATTTGTCACATAGAATTTGGAATACAGTCCGGTTGCCGATCGCTCATAACCCGGATAGTCAGCCCCTCCTTTACATCCACATATCAGTGCAGCTGCTGCGGCTGCATACGCTAATGATCTGTACATACTCATCGTCTTCATTTATTTTACTGTTTTACTTTAATTAGTTCAACTTCATATACCAACGTGGTGTGTGGCGGTACAATCCCCGTTGAAGATCCGTCTTCGCCAAAACCAAGATACGAAGGTATAATAAATTTTGCTTTTTCGCCCTCCTTCATCAGTTTTATGCCTTCCTGAAGTCCCCAAATAACCTGAAATTCATCTCCAAGCCTGAATTCAAAAGGGGTGTCATTGTTTGTTGAATCAAATTTTTTACCCGACAGAAAAAAACCGGAATAATATATACTTATTGTTTTACCTGGATCGGCCTTATATCCTTTTCCTTCAGTCAGAGGAATGTAATACATTCCATTGGACTGAAGCCTTGCGTTTAATCTGTTATTCTTAATATATTGCCTGATTCTTCTCTGCTCTTCCACATCCCATACAGACAGGTTTTCTTTATATTTTTCCAATTCAGTTTGATACTCCTTTTTATCAAGAATAGCGTTCAATTTTACATCAACCTTTATTATGCTGCTTTTATTCACAAATAAAGGAAGCTGAGTTTGAAAGAATTGAACGAACAATTCATTTGCCGGAACTATAAAGGTCACACTATCTCCTTCAGTGAGCTCCATTATTCCATTACCTAATAAACCCTTTGAACAGGCATCAACAGCCGAAAGGATAACAGTTCCGGCCGGATTTTGATCCTGCGTATCCCAAAAAGCAGAATCTCCTTCCGTTTTGCAGATCATCGACAATTTCAGATGATCCTCTTTTGATGGTTTTTGTTTACTATCACCGAAGGCATTTAGTTTATAATAAATGCCTGATGGAGCTTTAGTATAACCGGGGTATTTTTCATTTGAGCGTTTGCATGAGAAAAAAAATAATGAAAGAACAGTGATTAGCAAAAAGAATAATGTCGAATATCGAACAAGGAATACTGAATTTAGAAGTGATTGATTTACTTTATTATTCGATATTCCTTGTTCGACATTCATTATTATTAACTCAATAACCAGTTCATCTATTGCAGAGATAATAGTTCAATGTCATATAAAACGCTTGCGCGGGGAGGTATCTTATTATTATCACCGGATAAACCAAAAGCAAGATGGGAAGGTAAAATGATCATTGCTTTGTCTCCCACATGCATATAAGTTATTGCTTCATGCAGACCGCTTTCTACATGGTCTTCTCCTATCACGAACTTCCGGGGTCCGCTTTTTTCTGATGTATAGCAAAGTGTGCCATCGAGGAGGCTAACCGTATAACTTATTTTCGCCTTTTTCCCTGTTGAGGCAAGCTCTCCATCACCATGTTTATAGATTACATAGCGTATACCCGTTCCTGTAGTAGAAGCATTCCAACCTTTGAATTTCACATACTGATCAATCTCATCCGATTCTCTTTTTACCGATAGTTTGTTGGCGTTTATTAGGGGTTCCCGCAGGCTGTCGTAATTTACACTCTTTGCCGGGGTGGAATTGGGAGAATCACATGAAGCAATATAACAGGTAATGAGGATTATAAAAGCGCGTATCGTTACCATCATTTACTTTGCGGTATTCAACTGTTTAGCATAGGCCGGCAACAAGGCCAGAAATTTATCGATCGTTTGATCAAGGGTTAGCTTACTCATGCCGCCTGCTGCATTCGCATGCCCTCCCCCTTCGAAATGCATACGTGCAAATTTATTCACATCAAAACTTCCCTTTGAACGGAAAGAGACCTTGATCATATTGTCACGGTCGGCGAAAAAGGCGGCAAAACGTATCCCGCGAATAGATAAACCATAGTTTATAACTCCTTCGGTATCTCCTTTCTGGTAATTGTACCTCGTCAGCTCTTCTGCCGAAAGACTTATCATGGCAGTCCTGTATTCAGGAAAAACCTTCAGTTTTTCTCCCAAACAATAACCTAACAACTTAATCCTTTCACCACTATTATCGTCATATACGTTATTATACGCTTCCCAATTACTCGCGCCCGCTTCAACCAGGTCGGCGGCTATACGAAGTGTTTTCGCTGAAGTCGAAGGGAAACGAAAAGAACCGGTATCAGTCATTATACCGGTGTAAAGGCAATTGGCAACCGCTTTATTGATGAGCTTTTTGTAATCTAAGGCGCATATTAATTCATACACCAATTGAGCTGTTGAGGACGCTCTAACATCATGAAGCATATAGTCGGCAAATCCATCCGGCTGCAAATGATGATCAATGATCATTTTTTTTGCTTTACTTACCGCAACTTCATCACCTAATTTATCAATGCGTTTTAGTGAATTGAAATCCAGACAAAAAATAATATCAGCTTTTGCTACCGCTTTTTTTGCAAGGCTTGTTTTTTCACTAAACACAAGTACCTTTTTATTGCCCGGGAGCCAAAATAAGAACGAAGGGTAATCATTGGGAGTTATAACAGTGACGCGATGCTTTAGTTGTATTAAAAAATTATACAAACCAAGGGAAGAACCCATAGCATCACCATCAGGGGTCCAATGAGTGACAATGACAATATTACGTTTTGTCTTTAAAAAATTTTTCAGATCCTTTAATTGCCCTGGTTTCAAAATGTTGTGTGTTTAAATTCTGTTTACCAATACTGTATTCCCTTTACTGTAATCAAATCTCCACTCAAGTATGTCAAATATTTTTGGAAGGTACCGTTTGTAAAGATTTATCCGCTGCGAAAGCCTGTTCTCATCTTCACCTTCCTTTGAAATACCGGTAAACTCATACGACACCATTTTTGTATGCTGTTCCATGAACAGTTTTACAACTTTAACTATTGTTGCCATAACCCTGTATAATTCACCCTTATTAGTCACGATATACTCTTCTCCTTCAAACTCATCATTAATAACCCCAAAAACAATCGTAGCGTGTAAGATATTATCCTGTCGTCGGCCAAAACGAACTTCATACTGCACACCCTTATCGGTTGTAAAATAATACACACCCGCGGTAACAATAGCAGGTGAAATTATTTTATAAGCATCCAACAATCCATGACTCATAACAATATGCTTAATAATACTCTTAAAATTAAGAAATCTTTGTATTCAAATAACCTTGCTCTGCATAATCCTGACAGATAAAAGAATATACAGGTAAGTTAAAAAGTGTTACCTTGTATTAAACACCTGTTTGCCGCGTCAAATCTCCATTAGATGTTTAACGACTATTACAAGATACTCGATATTTCCTTCGGCGCAACACTGGAAGAAATTAAAAGGGCCTATCGCATGAAAGCTAAAGTTTATCATCCCGACGTAAATAACTCCGCCAATGCAAATCAATTGTTCGCCCTTATCAATGAGGCCTATGAAGTACTTACCGATGAAAACAAACGCTTTCGGTTTGACCTTAAATACAAATACCGTAACGGCACCGATAATAGGCCACAAACTGAAAACAGCACAGTTTACAATGCAAAAAAAAAGAACCAGGATTTTCATTATGATTGGAACAGCTATAATAAAGCCAGGTACAGAGCCAGGGATATGCGCGAATCACATCCGGTACTTTTCCACATTTTATTCCTATTCGGGATGTTTATCGGCTTTTTGTTAAGTATTCTTTCCATTGTAGGCACATATCTGAAGCTATGGCCATTCGTTTTTGTTATAACTGTAATACCCGGAATAATACTGATTGTGGAAGGATTTAACGGTATTATTGGAAAAAAGACACGGTATGATAAATTCTTTAACTGGATATTAAAACGGTTAGGAAGAAGTTAATGGTTGCGAGTTGTTGGTTGTCAGTTGTGGGATTAATTCCCAACAACTGACAACCAACAACATGCTACCCTTTCTCCCTCCTCCAATCATTTACAACCGCACGTATCTCCCCATAACTGGCGGTATCTCCCAAAACTTCCTTCAGCACACCGAGTGAGTGATAACCATGAGTTTTTATGGCTTCTTTAATCGGAAGAATCCTTTCCAGCGGCACCAATTGTGTTACTTTTAACTGTCCTTCATAAATAAAATGGGCCAAATGACTTTCGATGGTTGATTCGGCAAGACTTCTGTTTCGGGCAATTTCTGATATGTTTTTACCCTCTTTAAACAACTGTAATGTATATGATTTTGTATCCGAGACGTTTTCTTCCCGCTGGCGTCTTTCCCGCTTGGGAATTTTAGCCGATATCCGTGAGCTTAAATTATTACTCTTACAATATGCTTTAATATCTTCCAGGAATGATTCTCCGTATCGTGCCAGTTTTACGTCACCAAAGCCCGATATTTTCCGAATGTCGGAAAGGCTGACCGGCAGGAATGTGGCCAATTCCACTAAAGTGGCATCAGATAAAATAATGTATGCCGGAACATTTTCTTTTTTCGCTATTGCTCTGCGGGTTTCCTTCAAATGATTTAACAATGCTGTTTCGCAGGGCACCTGTTGTTGCTTATCCTGCTTAACCTCTTCATCACTCCGAAAAACCGACTTGGTAAGCATTACTCGCTCCTCCCCTTTCAAAACTGCCGCACTTTGGGCTGTCAATTTTAATACCGGGTATTCACCTTCACTTTGTTCGATCAAACCCAGGGCCATCATATCGCGCAGGTACGTTAGCCATTGCTGTTTACTGATATCAGCACCCGCACCATACGTTTTAAGCTGTTTGTGGTGCTCACGCATTTTCTCTGACTTCGAACCTCGTAAAAAATCAACAACATAGTTCATCCCAAAACCCTGGTTCAAACGAGATATAGCTGATAGGGCCTTTTGCGCAATAATTGTAGCATCTTCCTTCTCATAATTACTCAGGCATACATCACAACTGCCGCATGTCGCAGGTGCTTCTTCACCGAAGTAGTTCAACAGGTATTTTCTCCTGCATGAACGAATCTCACACAAACGCGCCATTTGACCAAGTTTATCAAGTAGTATGCGGGTTTGCTCAGGGTTATTTTCAATAGTGGCAAAATGACGGAGTTTGATCACATCACCTGCTCCATAATACAGGATCGCATCACTCTTTAATCCGTCCCGCCCTGCTCTGCCGGTTTCCTGGTAATAACTTTCAATATTCTTTGGCAAATCGGCATGAATAACAAAACGCACATTCGATTTGTTTATCCCCATACCAAAAGCGATAGTAGCCACAATGATCCTTATATCATCGCGCAAAAACTCCTCCTGGTGCTTCTCCCTCACTTCTTTCTCTAATCCGGCATGGTAGGGTTTTGCTGAAAAGCCTTCCCGCTGCAGCTTTAACGCCAGCGATTCAGCACCATCGCGTGAAAGCGTATAAATAATTCCCGGATCACTTTCGTTCCGGTGTAAATACTCAACAAGCCGGTCAAAATAATTTCGTTTGGGCTCAACAAAATAATGGATGTTTTCGCGGTTAAAACTGGAGACGAATACCTGTGGATCGTTCAACTCAAGCCGTTCAAGGATGTCATTTTTTGTCAACTCATCGGCTGTGGCCGTAAGCGCAATAACAGGAGTTGAAGGAAATTTTTTTTTGAGTTGAGAAAGCGACCTGTATTCCGGCCTGAAATCATGGCCCCACTGTGAGATACAATGAGCTTCATCGATTGCAAACAGCGATACATTAAGCTTTTTGAGAAATTGTATGAAATTAACTTCTGTGCCAACAAGCCGTTCGGGTGCAACATATAGCAGTTTTATTTCATTATTCTGCAGCTGCGAAATGATATCTTCCTGCTGTGAATAGCTAAGAGTAGAATTCAGAAATGCTGCATTAATACCATTTACCCGAAGAGCATCAACCTGGTCCTTCATCAATGCAATAAGAGGAGATACAACAACGGTCAATCCCTCAAAAACAAGTGAAGGCACCTGGTAGCATAGAGACTTTCCACCGCCTGTCGGCATTAACACAAATGTATCCTTGCCATTCAATACATTTTGTATGATACTTTCCTGGTTTAGGCGAAATGAGCTGTATCCAAATTGGTTCTGAAGAATTTCCTTTGCCCGCACCATGATTTATGAAATGGAAAGAGATCTACTTATCGATCACAACGATCTTTTGAATCTTATCGCCCTGGCTGATCTGATCGATCACATCAAGTCCTTCCACAACTTTCCCGAATACGGTGTGGTTCCTGTCAAGATGTGATGTATTATCCCTGCTATGACAAATGAAGAATTGTGACCCTCCCGTATCCCGACCGGCATGGGCCATTGAAAGCACTCCCCTATCGTGGTATTGATTATCCCCGGTAAGTTCACATTTTATTTTATAACCAGGCCCGCCGCTACCGGTCCCGGTTGGACAACCTCCCTGAATAACAAAATTTGGAATAACACGATGGAAGTTCAACCCATCATAAAATCCTTTTTTGGCGAGATCAGTAAAATTTTTTACTGTGTTAGGAGCATCTTTTTCAAAGAATTCAACTTTCATTACTCCTTTGTCGGTATGTATTTCAGCTTTCATATTGTTTTTTTTCAAAAGTAGGAAAATAATTGTCGCGAAACAGATATGCTATACCGGTTCTTAGTCAATTTAAGGATTTTTCATCCGCCAAATTGGCTTAGAACCATATCTGCCGGGTTTCAAAATTCTTAAAATCAAGTTCCCCCGGTATAATATTCATAATTTTACGGGACAAATAAAATGAGCTTAAAAGAAAAAATACTTGCTGAACATTCCAAACAACAAACCTTACGTATTGTGAATTATGTTGGCAATAACAAGTTACGCTTTGGGCAATTAGCTGATCTGTTTTTAGGAAATGAACCATTGATCAGCCAAAGGGCGGCATGGGCTGTAAGTTATTGTGTGGAAATGCATCCGGAATTGGCAAAGCCTTACTTGTTAAAATTTATTAAAAATCTTGAGCGCCCGGGATTGCATAATGCCATTAAACGAAATACCATGCGGCTTTTACAATATACAGATGTACCTAAACATTTACTGGGTACTTTGACAAATATTTGCTTTGGTTATCTGAATGATATAAAAGAAGCTATCGCAGTTAAAGTATTCAGCATGACCGTTTTATTGAACATTACAAAAAAGGAACCGGGATTGAAGAATGAAATTAAGTTGGTTATCGAAAACATGATGCCAAATGGCTCTGCAGGCATTAGAGCCAGGGGAAAAATGATCTTAAAAGCATTGGAAAAACTATAGTTCCGTGCATGTTAGAAACAAATTTTTCATTACCTTTAATACTGTTGGTATTCAACCGTTTCGCGCAAGCACTGTAAAGCAGTGATTTTTTATGCCGCATTCAACCTTTGCCTTTAAACAATTTACGATTAAACAAAACAATTGTGCCATGAAAGTGGGCACAGATGCTGTGCTGCTTGGTGCATGGGTGAACGCATCTCAATCAATCAATATTCTTGATATTGGTACCGGTACCGGTGTAATTGCAATTATGCTTGCACAAAAATCGAATGCAACGATTGATGCTATAGATATTGATGAAAGTGCGTATAAACAAGCTATTGAAAACGTAATGGCCTGCCCATGGAACGACAGGATTAATGTCCATCACGCGGCTTTCCAGGATTTTTCAACTACCAACAAAAAAAAATACGACCTGATTGTCAGCAATCCGCCTTATTTTGTTGACTCAACCAAGACACCTGAAGAAGCCCGCACGTATGCCCGCCATACCGATATGCTTGAATTTGAAGAGCTGCTTGATGGTGTGTTGAAACTATTAACGGATGACGGGATCTTTTCACTTATACTTCCGTCCAAAGAAGGAGAACTTTTCAGGGACATTGCCGAAAGCAAAGAATTATACCTAACCAAACTCATGCGGGTAAAACCGCGAGATGATAAACCGGAGAAACGGTATCTGATGAAATTCGAAAAAAAACGAAAAAGTTTTTCAGAGAGTTCAATTGTCATTGAACATGAGGAGCACCATTCCTATACTGATGAATATAAAGAGCTGACCAAAGATTATTACCTGGCGTTTTAGATCAACGCCTGCATAAGCAAAGTTATACCAGCTTTTCATTAAATTTAATTCCCAGGCCTTCCAGCTCTTTTAATACAGGTTCATAAATTTCCTTAACAGTTGGGATTACCACACCCCTACTCTTCACCCGATTATTCAATAATAACTTTGTTGCAATAGCCATCGGCAATCCTACTGTTTGAGCCATGGCCGTATAAATCTGGTCGTGTCCCTTTACGACTAATGATGATGTTATCATTTTTTCCTCACTATTCAATTTATAATTGAATTTGTGTTGCATCACTATCATATCCTTGTCATTTTCTTTCAGCTTCCACTTTCGTTCCAGCAATTCCTGCAGTATTTCGGCAGGTGATGAATTGCTTATTTTAATTTTTTCATTTTCAAGAATACCTAACCATATTATCTTTTTCATTAATTCCGATCCTTCAGTTTCGTTTAAGAATGTTGAAAGCCGGTGAACAATACTTCCATTTCCATTAGGAAGATAAGCTTCCACCAATTGCGCATAAGTCATTTTATTACTATCAGCAATTTTATATGTATCATCCGTTAAACCAAGCTGTACGAATGCATTCCAGGCATTACAATATCCCTTCATACGCAATGTACCTCTCAACATTGTCGGTATGCTCTCCAAACCATACGGCTGGCGGTATGATAAAGAATCACGGTTGGCATACGCATCAAATTCCCCATACCCTTCCACACTCACATTTTCAATCTGTGTAAACAACCTGTTATAAGGAATGTATTTGTATTGCCCATCCTCAATATACTGAGCCGTACCCTGTCCTGCCAGCACCACATTACGCGGGTTCCAGGTAAACTTATAACCCCAGGGATTATCATTACTCTCGGGCGCAACAAGCCCTCCGCAATAGGATCTGAACGCTGTTAACTCTCCGCCTGATGCTTTTATACGATCTATGATCTGCATGGCGCTCATGTGATCAATGCCGGGATCAAGGCCCATTTCATTTAAAAATAATATTCCTTTTTTCTTCGCATCAGCATCAAGCGCCGCGATATCTTTTGACACATAACTGGCTGTGATAAGATGCTTCCCGAATTGCAAACAATCCGTCGCGACAATTAAATGCATAGATGCAGGGAGCATGGATACCACCACATTGGCCTGTTTTATCTCTGCCTGACGTTGCTCAACATTATTAACGTCAAAGCCAATTGCAATTGCATTTGCATGCTGAACAGTTTTTTGCCGTGCCAATTCGATTGAAACATCGGCAACCTTTATCTTCCAGCCTTCAGCTGATGAATGTTCAAGTAAGTAGCGGATCAATGATGAAGCAGAACGACCGGCACCTATAACTAAAATGTTTTTCATCTGTATCTGTTTTTATTAAGTCTCTGACTGTCAGATGGAATACGCCATAATACGTCTATTGGTTTGACAAAAGGTATATGGCTATTTCATAAAAACCACCCCTGCGTTTTATTATTTGCTAAATTTAGAAATAGAAACGCTTACTCAAAAATTAATTGAATGTATAATCGTTTTTTAATTATCGCCGGAATTTCAGGGGCATTGTCTGTTGCACTTGGAGCAATGGGTGCCCATGCCTTAAAAATGGTCATCATACCCGAACTTTTGCAAACCTATGAAAAAGCTGTGCAGTACCAGGTTTATCACACATTTGGCCTGATCGCAGTAGCGCTGCTTATGCAAAACAATTCAACTAAATTTTTACGCTGGTCGGGTAACTTATTTATTGCAGGAATTGTTTTATTTTCGGGTTCATTGTACTTCCTTTCAACACGTTCACTTATAGGAGTTGAAGGAATGCGCTGGGTTGGAGCTATTACACCGTTTGGAGGACTTTCGTTTATAACAGGGTGGTTGTTTTTTTCATTTTCATTCTTTACTAAAAAATCATGAACACTAAATACGAACAATACCGTACCCTACTTCGCAAATTTTCCGATGTAAACTTTGCAAATGCTGTACTTGGCTGGGACCAGGAAGTAATGATGCCGCCTAAGGGTGCGGAACACAGGGCACAACAGGTTGCCACGCTTGCGGGTATCTCACATGAACAATCAACCAGCAATGAACTTGGCAAATTACTGAATGAACTGAAAACCGATGCATCTCTTTCTGAACCGGAAAAACTCAACATTAAACGGTCGTTAAAAGATTATACCGACCGTAAAAAATTTACGACTGAATATGTCGAAACACTCAGTCATGCTATTTCTGAAGCTTTCCAGTCCTGGCAGGCAGCCAAAAAGGAAAACAATTTTAAATTGTTTGAGCCAAAGCTGCAAAAACTGGTTGAATTAAAACGTAAGGAATGTGAAATCTATGGCTATAAAGATCAGCCTTATGACGCACAGCTTGATCAATATGAGCCTGGCACAGCCACCAAAGACATTGATGCATTATTTGCTGATGTGCGCAAAAAGCTTGTTCCATTTATTAAACAAATTGCCGATGCCCCACAGAACGACAGCAGCTTTATGTATAAGCATTATGAAAAGGACAAGCAATGGCACTATGGT
>JAEUTS010000075.1 GCA_016787005.1 Bacteroidia bacterium | reverse complement strand
AAAAATTCTCCAATGAGCAAAGAGATGGTCATACTCGTCGATGAAAATGATACCGCGACAGGGGTGTGTGAAAAACTGGAGGCTCATGAAAAAGGTTTGCTTCATAGGGCCTTTTCTGTTTTTGTTTTCACTAATGAAAATAAACTCCTGCTTCAAAAACGATCGGATAAAAAATATCACTCCGCCGGCCTTTGGACCAATACCTGCTGCGGGCATCCACGGCCGGGAGAAGATGTAAAAGCTGCGGCCCAACGACGCTTAACAGAAGAAATGGGGATAGCCTGCGAATTACAGCATCACTCTCAATTTACCTACAAAATTACTTTTGAAAACAAGCTCACTGAACATGAACTCGACCATGTTTTTGTCGGTCGTTGCAACGAAGCTCCTCAATTGAATTTTGACGAAGTATCGGAATGGAAAGCAATCGGTATAACGGAATTAAAAAATGATATTTCACAACATCCGGATAACTATACGTATTGGTTTAAACTATGCCTCAACAATATCGATGAAATGAACTAAACCACTATAGACTGAATGTCAATAGATGGTGGTAAAGAAAGAATAAAATTCTTTCCGCAATACTAAATAAAAAATGCTCGGTGTTTCTCTGTGTCTCCTCTGTGAAACTCTGTGCAACAAAAATCACACAGAGAAAAAAAGAGCAGTCACAGAGTGACACAGAGAAAAAAGTTAGAAACTGAAAGTGCATACTTTCAACTAACGAATGAGAACAATGAAAAGCAAATTCATTTAATTCATGCAAAATAAAAAAGTTTTCTTGCTGTTATTAGCAATTGTCCTTCTCCCCTATGTCATCATTAGCTTCTATTGTCACCCGGCAAGTGACGATTTTTCGTACGCTGCTTCATCTATCCATAAAGGATACTGGTTCTCCTACTTTCGTGATTACCATGTATGGAACGGGCGTTATACTTCCAACTTCCTGGTATTCGCTTCGCCATTGGTATGGAACTCGTTTTTCATATATAAATTGGTCCCGATCTTATTAATAGTCCTCACTTATTCTGCGCTTCTGTTTTTTATACAAACAATAACCAACAAAAAAATTACAAGAACCGAATTACATTTATTCGCTTCAACCATACTCGCGCTATATTTATACAACGCTCCCTCATTCACCGAAACATTTTACTGGTACACAGGTGCCATTACGTATCAACTGGCAAATGTGTTAACCCTGGTATACATAGCCCTCCTGTACCGTTATTGTGATCACAACTACTGTTTTAACAGAACAATACACATAAGCCTGATGCTTCTTCTTATTCCCACAATTTGCGGGTTCAATGAAGTGATCATGTTGTTCATGCTGGCATTTCACGCCCTGTTTATTTTTAAATGGATACGGTATAAAAAAGAAAACAAGGGTGTCGCTGTTCTTCTTTTACTTATTATGGCAAGTGCCGCCTCCATTATGCTCTTTGCGCCGGGTAATGCCGGACGCGCTTCAAATTTTCCCGAGAAATATCAATTGTTCCATTCGATCTATATGACAGCTCTGCAAACAGTCCGGTTCATGTTCAAATGGATTATTCAGGCTCCGTTTATTGCCGCTACCGTTTTATTTGTGCCCGTAAGTAAACGCCTCGCTGAAGTTTCCCCGTTTTTCAAAAATAATTTCTATGTTTCACCGCTCATTACATTTTTGTGTTTACCCGCCATACTTTTTTTATGTGTCTTTCCCGCCTATTGGAATATGGGTATTCTGGGCCAACATCGTACACTTAACGCCGCTTACTTCTTTTTTATTCCGCTTTGGTTCATGAACGTACACATAGCGGTCAACCAACTTTCTGCAAAGGTTCAGCAAACCATCATACCCAATGCAAAATATAAAGTGGTGTTTACGCTATTGCTTTTTGCAGGATCGTTCCTTGCCAATAACGGATATACTGTTTGCGTTGATCTCCTGAGCGGGAGAGCAATATCCTATGACAGAGAAATGAATGAACGCTATACTATTCTGAGATCAGCCGCTGCTGCAGGGGCGAAAGAAGTAGTAGTTTCAAATTTAAATTCAAAGCCGGCTGCACTGCATATATTCGACATAACATGTGAGCCCGGAAATTGGATAAATAAAAGCAGCGCGGATTATTTTGGTTTAGAGGGAGTGCGACTCAGGACGTGCGATTGATGCGCGTCCGTTGATCCGGAAAGAATTTTTTAAAGGTCTGTGTATTCTGCCTTTAAAAACTCTTTGTAATCACCAAGGTTAGCCATAACCTGCAACTCACGGTAACGGATATGAAACTCTTCGTCACTTGTGATTTTGTTCAATTCAGATATTCTGAATTTGTCAAAATTGCGTAAGGCTAATGCTTCGCTTGATGAAAGTTCAATATTGTTGAACTCCTTGTAACGTAAGTCGTTTATACTTACTATACCTGTAAGTTCAGCCTTGAGACTTTGCCGGGCACCTGTGTTTTGCTGAATAGCCATATCTGTTTAGGTTTTAGCAAAAATAGGTCGCTAAACAACTGCATTTATGGGGTTCTTAGTGTACTTTTCAACATCATAGTGTTGAAACGGATGCAATTTGAATACATCCTTCAACTGCAACCTCTTCCGCTCAAAGCTCATTCTTCCCTTGAACTGTGCGGCTTTTTGATGTATCTTCGCTACCCATTATGAACTAAATTGTGCCGCCCTTTCAGGACCTCAACACACAATAAGTTCACAATAAATTTTAAATAAAACAATGTTTCAAACGTACGATGTAATAGTTGTTGGTGCCGGACATGCCGGATGTGAAGCTGCTGCTGCTGCTGCAAACATGGGCTCAAAGGTATTGCTGGTTACAATGAACATGCAAACTATTGCCCAGATGAGCTGCAACCCTGCCATGGGGGGCATTGCCAAAGGACAAATCGTACGCGAGATAGACGCGCTGGGAGGGTACTCAGGAATAATAAGTGACAAGACCGCAATACAATTTCGAATGCTTAACCGTTCCAAAGGTCCTGCCATGTGGAGCCCGCGCACACAAAACGACAGGCAGCTGTTTGCCAACGAATGGCGGCTCATGCTGGAACAAACACCCAATGTTGATTTTTTTCAGGACATGGTGAAGTCGTTAATAATAACAGGGGACGATGGGGATGGACGAGGAACGAGGGTCGCTGGAATTATTACGGGAATGGGGATAGAAATTCACGGCAAGTCAGTAATACTAACCAACGGTACTTTTCTAAATGGCTTAATTCATATTGGCGATAAACAATTCGGTGGAGGCCGTACAGGAGAAAAGGCGGCGACTGGAATTACTGAACAACTTGTTACATTAGGTTTTGAAAGCGGTCGGATGAAAACCGGAACGCCTCCGCGCATTGATGGCCGCTCGCTCGATCATTCAAAAATGGAAATACAGAATGGCGATGAAGATCCTGCCAAGTTCTCGTTCCTTGATAACACTTCCCCATTTGAAAAAAATTCAACATTCCCCAAAAAACAACACAATTGCTGGATCACCTATACCAATGCTGCGGTACACGATATTTTAAAAACAGGTTTCGAAAAATCCCCCATGTTCACCGGCCGTATCAAAGGTCTTGGTCCGCGTTATTGTCCTTCGATCGAGGACAAAATCACCCGCTTTGCTGAACGTGAACGCCACCAGTTATTTGTTGAACCCGAAGGCTGGGATACTGTAGAAGTTTACCTGAATGGATTTTCAACATCATTACCCGAAGATGTTCAATACGCCGCCTTAACTAAAATACCGGGCTTCGAAAAGGCAAAAATGTTCAGACCCGGCTATGCAATAGAATATGACTATTTTCCGCCCCAACAGCTACATCTCACGCTTGAAACAAAACTGATCAGGAATTTGTATTTCGCCGGCCAAATAAACGGTACCACTGGCTACGAAGAAGCAGCCTGCCAGGGCATAATGGCCGGCATTAACGCACACCTTAAAATTAATGATCGGGCTCCTTTCATTTTACAACGTTCCGAAGCATACATTGGAGTGCTGATTGATGACCTTGTTACGAAAGGAACAGATGAGCCTTATCGTATGTTCACTTCACGAGCAGAATACAGGATATTGCTCCGCCAGGACAACGCGGATGTGCGATTAACTCCCAAATCATTCGAACTCGGACTTGCAAGCAAAGAACGTTACGAACGCGTTCAGGAAAAAGTAAAACAAAGCCATGAAGTGATGCGCTACTTTAAAAACGAAAGTATCGATCCTTCGGAGATTAATCCTGTACTTGAGGCTGTCAGTTCCAGTCCTATCAATCAAAAAGTGAAGATGTTCAATGTGTTGGCGCGGCCCAACGTGACAATAATTGATTTTACGCTTTATTGTATCCGTATTAAAGAGTTTTTGCAACAGTTTCGCTGGGAGAGTGTGGTGCAGGCCGAAATATTAATGAAGTACGAAGGCTACATCTCAAAAGAAAGTGAAATGGTTGACAAACTTCAACGTCTTGAGGAATTAGTGCTTCACGAAGATTTCGATTATAAACAACTCACCTCTCTTTCGTCCGAAGCCCGTGAAAAACTTGCAAAGATCCGCCCACGAACTATTGGACAAGCTTCACGCATCAGCGGTGTTAGCCCTGCCGATATATCTATTTTAATGGTATATATGGGACGCTGACCTGCATTTTCAAGCAGTTCGCTTCTTTCAAATTAACGATTAATTTTCTGATAATCAATTCATTGTGCCGCATCTTTTTAGTCAAGGCTCTTTAATCTCCCGATTATTCTTGGTTTTTGTCAATTTCCATCTTATATTTGTACTCGATTTTACAGTTTACAGATGAGAGGGGACAATAGTCCCCTCTTCTTTTTCTCAAATCGTTTAGGTTTTTAGTAGAAGATTGAAAAGAGAAGTATGATTTCGGCACAACACATAACAGAATTAGTTAAAGGGGCCATAGCAGGTACTGACATTTTCCTGGTTGATCTGAAAGTTACACTCGACAATAAGATCACCATCTACCTCGATAACAGTACACGCATCACTATCGAAGAATGTGCCAAAGTGAGCCGTTATATAGAGGAAAAACTTAACCGTGATGTGGAGGATTTTGAATTGACTGTATCATCACCAGGTTTGGATGAGCCGTTCAAGCACATCCTGCAGTATAAAAAACGTATAGGGAACCAGGTGGCTGTCGTTACAAAAGAAGGGCAAAAAGTTGTAGGTAAACTGAACAATGTTGATGACAACGGTATCAGCATTGAACAAAAAAGTAAAGAAAAAACAGAAGGAAAAAAAGGCCGTCAGGTTGTTATTAATAATGTAAACTTAATGTTTAACCAGATAAAAGAAACCAAATTAGTTTTAACTTTTTAATTCATCAAAATCAAATCAAATGGAAACCGTAAATTTAATTGACTCGTTTCAGGATTTCAAAGAAATAAAAAACATCGACAAGGCAACCCTGATGAACATTCTGGAAGATGTTTTCAGGAGTGTGCTTACAAAACGTTACGGCACCTCCGAAAACTACGATATTATTGTAAATCCCGATAAAGGCGACCTTGAGATCATGCGTAATCGCCAAATAGTTGATGACGAGTTTGCCGAAGACAGTTTTGATTACAACGAAGGCATACATATAAGCTTAAGTGATGCTAAAAAAATTGACGACTCTTTCGAGATCGGAGAGGAAGTTTCCGAACCAGTTCATATCGACGACTTCGGCCGCCGTACGGTTTTGGCTATTCGTCAGAATCTTATTTCACGTGTACTCGACCTTGAGAAAGACGCCATCTACCGCAAATACAAAGAGCGTATAGGTGAAATTGTTGCCGGCGAAGTTTACCAGATCTGGAAAAAAGAGATCCTTGTCCTTGATGATGATGGCAATGAATTATTAATGCCAAAATCGGAACAGATCCCGACCGACTTTTTCAAAAAAGGAGATAGCATTCGTGCAGTAGTTGCACGTGTTGAAATGAAGAATAATTCTCCTGTTATTATCCTGTCACGCACATCGCCATTATTCCTTGAGCGCTTGTTTGAACAGGAGGTACCTGAAGTATTTGACGGACTTATTACCATTAAGAAAATTGTACGTGAACCGGGAGAACGCGCCAAAGTGGCTGTTGAATCGTACGATGACCGTATTGACCCGGTTGGAGCATGTGTGGGAATGAAAGGGTCGCGTATACATGGTATAGTTCGCGAATTAAAGAACGAAAATATCGATGTGATCAATTACACAACCAACTCAACATTATTTATTACGCGTGCATTAAGTCCGGCCAAGATCACCACAATAAAACTGGACGAGGAAGCAAAACGTGCGGATGTTTATTTGCGTCCCGAAGAAGTATCAAAAGCAATTGGTAAAGGCGGGCATAACATCAAGCTGGCCGGCAAATTAACCGGTTACGAGATTGATGTTTACCGCGATACAGATACAGATCATGAGGATGTTGACTTGGAAGAATTTGCAGATGAAATTGAAAGCTGGATCATTGACGAACTTAAAGCAATTGGCTGTGATACTGCCAAGAGTGTGCTTGAGTTGACTGAAGATGAATTGGTAAAGCGTACAGATCTTGAAGAAGAAACGATCAAGGAGGTACGCGGAATCCTTAAATCGGAATTTGAATAATATGTATATGTTATCAGCTGTATGTCAACTATTATAACACGCGACTGACAACCATTTATCAACTAAAGCTTCGGAGCAGGTTGAACAACAAACAATTTATAAAAAAATATGTCAGAAACCCTTAAAGTTCATCGATTAAGTAAAATTGCCAAAGAACTCAATGTGAGTACTTCAACTATCATTGATTTTCTCAAAGGCAAGAAATATGATATTGAGAACAACCCAAACGCAAAGATCTCAGACGATATCTATACCGTTTTATTGGGCGAGTTCCGGTCGGAGAAAGAAATTAAGGAAGAATCGAAAAAGGTAACATTACCAAAAATAAAAAAGGAAGATGTTACGCTTGAAGGGAATACACGTGTCGGGAATAAGAAGCTGAGTGATCAGGAAGATATCGTTATTAAAAATATACACGGTGCTTCTTCCGATACAGAGATTTTTAAACCTAAAGCTGACAAAGAAGTTAGTGTAAAAATTGTTTCAAAGATCGATCTTGACGCATTATCTCCAAAGGCAAAAACGGAAGAGCCGGTAAAAGAAGAAAAGAAAGGCAAGGGAAATAAAAAAGCCGTGAGCGAAGCCCCTGTCGAAGCACCGGCTGAACCTCCTGTAGAAAAGAAGGAAGATTTTTTCGAAACAAAAGTTCAGAAACTGGAAGGTCCTACGATTGTAGGAAAGATTGACCTTCCGGTTGCCGAAGAAAAAAAGAAACAACCAATTGCCTCATCAGCCGGCGGTTCACTTGAAAATGATAAAAAGAAAAAACGTAAGCGTATCCGGAAAGGGCTGACTGAAGGAGAAATAGGTAATATCGCCGCGAGTGGTGACAAATCGAAATTCAGTCCCGGGACCGCCCGCGGACGCGGCAGAGGTAGAGAACCAAAGGTGGCCCTCACCGAAGATGAAGTTCAAAAGCAGATCAAGGAAACACTTGCACGTTTAAGCAATCAGGGTTCCAAGTCAAAAACATCCAAATACCGTAAGTTAAAACGCGAAGAAATCCGCGAACAGATGGAAGAGGATGCAATGAAACAGGCCGAGGAGAAGAAAGTTTTAAAAGTAACCGAATTCGTTTCTGCCAGCCAGCTTGCATCCATGATAAATGTTCCCGTTAATGAGATCATTCAAACCTGCATGAGTCTTGGGATGTTTGTTTCTATCAACCAACGCCTCGATGCCGAAGCCATCGCAATCGTAGCCGAAGAGTTTGGATATAAAGTGGAATTTGTGAGTGTTGAGGTTGTTGAAGCGATCAAAACAGAAGAGGATGCCCCTGAGGACCTGTTCCCACGCTCCCCTATTGTTACTGTGATGGGCCACGTTGACCACGGTAAAACATCATTACTCGACTATATCCGTAAAGCTAACGTTATTGCAGGTGAGGCGGGTGGTATCACCCAGCACATCGGTGCCTATAGCGTAGAACTTGAGAACGGTAAGCATATTACATTTCTCGATACTCCCGGCCACGAAGCCTTTACAGCTATGCGTGCACGTGGCGCCCAGGCAACAGACCTTGCGATTATTGTGATCGCGGCAGATGACAGTGTGATGCCTCAGACACGCGAGGCTATCAACCACGCCCAGGCAGCCGGTGTACCAATTGTTATCGCTATCAATAAAATTGATAAGCCGGGAGCTAATCCGAATAAGATACGTGAAGATCTTTCACAAATGAACATTCTTGTTGAAGAATGGGGTGGAAAGGTTCAGTGTCAGGAGATATCCGCTAAAAAAGGTACCGCAGTTGATCTGTTGCTCGAGAAGGTTCTGCTTGAAGCAGAGATGCTTGACCTGAAAGCGAATCCAAAGAAACGCGCACAGGGTATTGTTATTGAAGCCTCACTTGATAAAGGTAAAGGATATGTTGCCACAATGCTTGTCAGCTCTGGCACAATGCATGTTGGAGACGTAATACTTGCAGGTTGTTATAGCGGACGTGTAAAGGCCATGCATAATGAACGCGGCGTACCGATTGAAGCTGCCGGACCCGCAAGCCCTGTAATGGTCCTTGGATTAACAGGAGCCCCGCAAGCCGGAGATAAATTCAATGTGATGGATGATGAACGTGAAGCCCGCGATATTGCTACTAAGCGCCTGCAATTGCAACGTGAACAAGGCATTCGCACACAGAAGCACATTACACTTGACGAGATTGGACGCCGTCTGGCGATTGGAGATTTTAAAGAACTGAACATTATTCTTAAAGGTGACGTGGACGGTTCTATTGAAGCCCTCTCCGATTCACTGCAAAAACTTTCTACAGAAAAAATTCAAACGAAGATCATCCTTAAAGGAGTTGGCGCTATCACCGAATCAGATGTATTATTAGCTTCCGCTTCTAACGCCATCATTATTGGGTTCCAGGTACGACCTTCGGCAGGTGCCCGCAAATTAGCGGAACAGGAACAAATTGACGTGCGTCTTTACTCCATCATCTACGATGCCATTAATGAAGTAAAAGATGCGATGGAAGGTATGTTGGCCCCAGAATACCAGGAGAAGATTACCTGCAACGTTGAGGTGCGCGATGTATTTAACATCACTAAAGTTGGAACCGTTGCAGGCTGCATGGTGATTGATGGAAAGATCGGACGCAATACTAAAGTTCGTTTGATACGTGATGGTATTGTTGTTCACTCCGGAAGTCTGGGCTCATTAAAACGCTTTAAAGACGATGCCAAAGAAGTGGCTACCGGTTTTGAATGCGGACTGAATATTGAGAATTTTAATGATATTAAAGTCGGCGATATAATTGAAGGTTATGAACAGGTTGAAGTGAAAGCGAAATTGTAATTAACAAGAAGCCGTTGTTAAAAAGCGCGATACGCAAGTGTCGCGTTTTTTGCTTAGTACTATATTTGTTTATCTATTCAGGTTCTCATCTGTGCTAAATGACCTATTTAAATTTTTATGAAGCGCCAATAAACTGGATACATAATAAACTGAACAAGCGGCAGTTTCTTATATTTTCCAGCATGCTTGTAGGCTTAACTGCAGGACTTGCGGCGGTAGTCCTTAAAACATTGGTGCATTTTATTCATGAGGCCATCACACACAATTACCATTTCAAATTTCAGTATTACCTGTATATATTTTTCCCGCTCATTGGTATCCTGCTTACTGTTTACAGTGTAAAACGCTTCCTTCACGGTAAACTCGGGAGGGGAACCGCGAACATCCTGCATGCGATCATCAAAAAGTCAGGTATACTCCCGAAGGATCAAATGTATTCGCATGTTATAACCAGCGCGCTCACCGTAGGTTTTGGAGGCTCTGCGGGCCTGGAGTCGCCAATGGTTACAACAGGTTCCGCGATCGGGTCCAACTATGCAAGAACATATCACTTAACTTATAAAGATCGGGTGCTGCTCCTGGCCAGCGGTGCAGCAGCAGGAATAGCTGCCGCTTTTAACTCCCCCATCGCCGGGGTGCTTTTCGCATTGGAGGTATTGTTGGCCGATGTAAGTATTTCCGCTTTTATCCCGCTAATTATATCAGCAGCAATCGGAGCGCTTTGTTCAAAGATCATACTTCAGGAAGGCATTCTTCTTTCATTTCACTTCCTTGAACCATTTAATTATCGCTATGTTCCTTTTTATGCACTGCTTGGTGCGCTTGCAGGGCTTGTATCTGTATATTATTCCCGCACATTTACACGGATCGAAAAACTTTTAAAACCGAACAAAGAGCATCCCTACAGGAAAGCGATAACGGGCGGAGTTATCCTGGCCGGACTTATTCTGTTATTTCCATCGTTGTTTGGTGAGGGATACAGCAGTATTATTTCCCTGTCTCAAATGAAGGCGGAACAACTCATGGTCAACAGTTTGTTTTCAGGTTATAGTACTAATGAATGGTTCCTGCTGGTTTTTATCGGAGTGGTAATGATGGTTAAAGTTGTCGCTACATCAGTTACTATTAACAGCGGAGGAAATGGCGGAAATTTCGCCCCCTCTCTTTTTGTCGGCGCATACCTGGGTTATTTTTTCTCACGCCTCATAAGTATGCTCGGTATAACAAAACTTCCCGAAGGAAATTTCACTATAGTTGCTATGGCCGGTATATTGTCCGGCATATTTCATGCTCCCTTAACCGCCATATTCCTTATCGTCGAAATTACAGGCGGCTATGACCTGATGATCCCGCTAATGATTGTTTCTGCCATAAGCTTTACTGTTGCAAAATATTTTGAACCGTTTTCAATGGATGCGAAAAAACTCGCGAAAAAAGGTCATGTACTTACACACAGCAAAGACAAGAGTATACTTGCATCACTCAAGATATCCTCAATCATCGAAACTGATTTTCACAAAGTAATGCCCGACTCAAAGCTCCGCGAACTGGTAGAAGTGGTCGCGCATTCCAACCGCAACATTTTCCCGGTTGTGGATGCTGAGAATCATCTTCTGGGAGTGATTCTGCTCGACAATATCCGGGAGGTGATGTTCAAATCAGAACTCTACGATACTGTTCTTGCAAAGGAACTCATGCGAAAACCCGCCGCAACAGTGACTTCCGATGAATCTATGCATGCTGTTATGAAAAAATTTGATGAGGCCGGCGT
>JAEUTS010000059.1 GCA_016787005.1 Bacteroidia bacterium | reverse complement strand
ACCAAACAGTTAAAATTTAACACAGCCTGCAACTATTTTTTAACGATAAATTTTAAACAAATGTCTACCGCAAAAGTCGCTGATTCAAAAATTGCCGAACTATTAGGAGCAAATGCAGATAAACTATTGAACCATAAGTGTACAACAATAACAAAGGACCAGTTGCATTTACCCGGCTCAGATTTTGTTGACCGTATTTTCGGAATCAGCAATCGCAGCGAAAAAGTATTGAATAATCTGAAAAAAATATATAATCACGGGCGTCTTGCAAAAACAGGATACGTTTCCATACTTCCTGTTGACCAGGGAATCGAACATTCTGCCGGGGCATCATTTGCGCCAAATCCAATGTATTTTGATCCTGAAAATATCGTTAAGCTTGCTGTTGAAGGTGGCTGTAACGCTGTTGCATCAACTTATGGTGTGCTTGGCGCAGTATCAAAAAAATATGCCGACAAAATTCCATTCATTGTTAAAGTAAATCACAATGAATTTTTGAGTTATCCTAATAAATTCGACCAGATTTTATTCGGAACAGTAAAAGGGGCTCACGATATGGGTGCAGCAGCTATTGGTGCAACGATCTATTTCGGGTCTAATGAATCATCGCGTCAGATCACAGAGATCGCAAATGCGTTTCAACAGGCACATGAATTGGGTATGGCCACAATATTGTGGTGCTACCTGCGCAACAATGGTTTCAAAAAAGATGGCGTTGATTATCATACCGCCTCTGACCTGACTTCACAAGCCAATCACCTCGGTGTTACCATACAGGCAGATATTATCAAACAAAAACTTCCGACCAATAACGGAGGGTATACCGCAATTAATTTTGGCAAAACAAGCAGTAAAGTTTACTCTGACCTTACAACAGATAACCCGATCGACCTGTGTCGCTACCAGGTTGTAAACTGTTATATGGGCCGCATCGGGCTCATCAATTCCGGTGGTGAATCAAAAGGCGCATCTGACCTTGCTGAGGCAGTAACAACCGCAGTTATTAATAAACGTGCAGGCGGACAAGGCCTGATAGCCGGTCGTAAAGCCTTTCAAAAGCCCGTGAAAGAAGGAGTAGCATTGCTGAACGCGATACAGGATGTCTATTTAAATAAAGACATCACGATTGCTTAATTCAGGAATTGGGATTTAGGAATTAGGATTTTAGCAACCCTAATCAAATCCTTAATCCCAAATCCTTAATCCTAAATCAAAAATGAGTTGGTATAAAAGGATAACGAAAGGGATTAAAACCAGCACAAAGGAGAAAAAAGGTACTCCTGAAGGATTGTGGTATAAATGTCCTTCCTGTAAAAAAATAACCCCGTCAAACGAACATGCGGATGGAATGTATGTTTGTCCGCATTGCGACTACCATGAACGTATAGGATCAGCGGAATACTTTAAAATAATTTTTGATAATAACGAATATGCCGAGCTGAACCCAAATCTATCAGCCGGAGACCCTTTGAATTTTGAAGACACAAAAAAATATACCGACCGCCTTGCTGATTCACAAAAGAAAACTGAACTAAAAGATGCTATCCGAACTGTGGCCGGAAAAGTAGACGGAAATGACCTGGTCGTTGCCTGCATGGATTTCAATTTTATCGGCGGTTCTATGGGATCAGTTGTCGGTGAAAAAATTTCCCGTGCCATTGACTTCTGTTTAAAATATAATATCCCGTTAATGATCATCTCTAAATCCGGTGGTGCCCGTATGATGGAAGCTGCGTATTCTTTAATGCAAATGGCCAAAACATCCGCAAAACTTACGCTGTTAGCGGAGGCCCGCATTCCATATATTTCATTGTTAACCGACCCGACAACTGGAGGAGTTACTGCATCTTTTGCAATGCTTGGCGACCTTAATATAGGCGAACCCGAATCGCTTATAGCCTTTGCCGGTCCGCGTGTTGTAAAAGAAACAATAGGCAAAGATCTTCCCAAAGGCTTCCAAAGAGCTGAATTTGTGTTGGAACACGGGTTTTTGGACAAAATAATACATCGCAAAGATCTGAAAATCAAGCTATCACAACTTCTGGTCATGTTCAAAAACTAACAATACTGCCTCCTGTTTCCTGTTCAAAGTTGCCCAATTACCGATGATTATTGACAAAATTTAAGCTTGTCCATTTAAAAGAATCGCTTATCTTTGCAATCCTTTATAAATTTTTAAAATCAAAGACGATGTATTTAACTGCTGAAATAAAAAAATCAATTTTCAAAAAGCACGGCAAATCTGAAAAAAACACAGGTTCTGCAGAAGGCCAGGTTGCGTTGTTTACCCTCCGCATCAATCATCTTTCCGAGCACCTGAAAAAATCACCAAAGGATGTGAGCACTCAACGTTCACTTCTTAACCTTGTCGGTAAAAGAAGAAGCCATTTGGATCATTTGAAAAAAACTGAAATAGCCCGTTACCGTGCAATTATCAAAGAACTCGACATCAGAAAGTAATTCCATTTACTGATATACATATTACAAAGCATCTGCCTAATTGCGGATGCTTTTGTGCTTAAAAAGGAAGATATGTGAAGTTTTCGCAAGCACACCAAAACCAGAAATAATAAACGAAAAATAAATAATAACCATTCCGCATCCGGCGGGATTAAAACAGAAAAAAAGATGTCACAAACTGCAATTACGCAATCGTTCGATCTTGGAGATGGACGTATTGTTACGATCGAAACAGGAAAATTAGCCAAGCAAGCCAACGGTTCAGTTGTTGTGCGCATGGGCGATACCATGTTACTCGCAACCGTTGTTTCAAATAAAGACGCAAAAGAGAATGTAGATTTTATGCCGCTTACGGTTGACTACCAGGAAAAATACGCCTCTGTTGGCCGTTTTCCGGGTGGATTTTTTAAACGTGAAGCCCGCTTATCGGATTACGAAGTACTGATCAGCCGTTTGGTTGACCGGGCACTTCGTCCTTTGTTTCCTGAAGATTATCATGCGGATACACAAGTGTTGATCAATTTAATTTCATCAGATAAAGAAACCATGCCTGATTCATTAGCAGGTTTGGCAGCTTCTGCAGCCATTGCAGTATCTGATATTCCCTTTAACGGGCCGATATCAGAAGTACGTGTTGCGCGTATTGACGGGAAATTTGTTATTAACCCGACAAGAACGCAGCTTGCAACGGCTGATATGGAAATATTAGTCGCGGCCTCTGAACATGATGTAAACATGGTAGAAGGTGAAATGAAAGAATGTTCGGAAGCCGATATGCTTGCAGCTATAAAAGTTGCACATGAAGCGATCAAGGTACAGGTGAAAGCGCAATTGGAGCTGGCTAAAAAAGTTGGCAAGACAACCAAGCGTACGTACGTTCACGAGACCAGCGACCTTGAATTAAGAGAAGCCATCAACAAAGCCTGTTTCGATAAAATGTATACCGTTGCAAAAGCCGGCCATGCAAACAAAAGCAAACGCAAAGAATTATTCGAAGCGATAAGAACTGAATTTAAAGCAACCCTTAGTGAAGAGCAATTAAAAGAAAAAGCATTTTTGCTGAATAAATATTTCCACGATATTGAAAAAGAAGCTGTGCGTCAATCTGTACTGAATGAGCGTACACGTTTGGATAGCCGTAAATTGGAGCAAATACGCCCAATATGGTGCGAAGTAAATTACCTGCCAAGCGCGCACGGGTCGGCTGTATTTACGCGCGGCGAAACACAATCATTAACTTCTGTTACTTTAGGCACACGTCTTGACGAACAAATTATTGATGGAGCTTTTATTAATGGTAAAAATAAATTCCTGCTGCATTATAACTTTCCTCCTTTCTCAACCGGCGAAGTTAAAATGATGCGCGGAACCGGCCGTCGCGAAGTTGGACATGGCAATCTGGCCATGCGCGGCCTTAAACAGGTTATGCCTGCGGATATTCCTTATTCTGTTCGTGTAGTATCTGATATTCTTGAATCAAATGGTTCATCGTCAATGGCTACTGTATGTGCCGGAACACTTGCCCTTATGGATGCAGGTGTTAAAATAGCCAAACCGGTTGCAGGCATTGCAATGGGATTGATCAGCGACAGCAAGACAAAAAAATACGCGGTATTATCCGACATACTTGGTGATGAAGATCATCTGGGTGATATGGATTTTAAAGTAGTTGGTACCAAAGATGGTATTACTGCCTGCCAGATGGATATTAAAGTGGATGGCTTATCATACAAGGTGCTGGAAGAAGCTTTAGCTCAAGCGAAAGCAGGCCGCCTTCACATTTTAGGTGAAATGACCAAAGTGATTAGCGCGCCTCGTGAAGATTACAAACCACACGCACCACGTATTGTGAAAATGGTTATTCCGAAAGAATTCATCGGCGCTATTATCGGCCCTGGTGGAAAAGTTATCCAGGAAATGCAGCGTGAGACAGGTTGTACTATCATGATCGAAGAAGTTGGTGATACCGGTGTTATTGACATAGCCGCAACCGATAAAGAATCCATCGATAAAGCTATCGCGAAGATCAAAGGCATTACCACAACTCCCGAAGTAGGCGAAGTATACGAAGGAAAAGTAAAAACAATTGTTGCCTTTGGTGCCTTTGTAGAGTTCCTGCCGGGTAAAGATGGCTTGTTACATATATCCGAAGTTGATCACCGCCGGCTAGAAAACCTTGATGGTGTATTAAAACAAGGTGACATTGTAAAAGTAAAACTCATTGGTACTGATCCTAAGACGGGTAAATTTAAACTGTCTAGGAAAGTGCTTATACCAAAACCGGAAGCTCAAGAGCAAAATTAAGTTGATGGTTGATGGCTATTAATTCAAAGGCTTCAGGAAACTGAGGCCTTTTTTTATCTGTTCAACAATCCGATCAAATATTAGATCTTTTACCCTGTTCGCAATAACAAGAGTTCAACCCGAATCAAATTAATTTGTATTAGATTAAAAATCAATCATTTACAACTATCTCATAATGAAATAAATACACGAGTTATTTTTTTACACATAAAGTTGTAACCTTTCATTAGGTGCGTGCGTTAAAGTATTTATATCCTAAACACAAACCCCTATGAGACAGCTCAAGATAGCCAAACAGGTAACCAATCGTGAAACGGCCTCCTTAGATAAATATTTACAGGAGATCGGCAAAGTAGATTTAATAACAGCTGAGGAAGAAGTTGAACTGGCACGAAAAATACGGACCGGCGATCAGCTCGCGTTGGACCGCCTGACGAAGGCAAATCTTCGATTTGTCGTTTCTGTTTCGAAACAGTATCAAAACCAGGGACTGAGTTTACCCGATCTCATCAATGAGGGTAATTTAGGATTGATCAAAGCTGCTCAGCGTTTTGATGAAACACGTGGTTTTAAATTCATTTCGTACGCTGTCTGGTGGATACGTCAATCTATCCTTCAGGCCCTGGCCGAGCAATCGCGTATTGTACGTTTGCCGCTGAATAAGATTGGGGCCATTAACAAAATAAACAAAGCCTTTTCGAAATTAGAACAGGAATATGAACGCGAACCCACAGCCGATGAAATAGCAACTATACTTGATGTCACTGAATACGATGTAAAAGAATCTATGCGCCATTCGGGCCGGCACGTTTCAATGGATGCTCCGTTAAGCGTAACGGATGACAATGCCGGCAACCTATATGACGTTTATGCAAGTGATGATGGCGAAAGCACAGAAGGAGCTTTATTGAGCGAATCATTACGCAGGGAGATAGAGCGGGCGCTGCATACTTTAACTCCGCGTGAAGCCGATGTTGTAAGGTTATACTTCGGCCTCAATGGCGAAAACGCCATGACCCTTGAAGAGATCGGCGAGAAATTCGAGCTTACCCGCGAACGTGTGCGCCAGATCAAAGAAAAAGGCATCCGCAGACTTAAACATACTTCACGAAGTAAGATCTTAAAAACATACCTTGGCTAAAATTTTACCTTGTAAACTCTCCGAAGAGAACAGTAAAAAAGAGTCCCGCGTAATGCGGGACTCTTTTTTATTTAAATTTGTATAGCTCTTGAAACTGACACTATTCTGAGCCCGGAACTTTCAAAATTATGAAACACTTAGTAGCCCCTTCTGTTCTGTCTGCCGATTTCGGTAACCTTCAACGTGATTGTGAAATGATCAATAACAGCGGCGCCGATTGGTTTCATATTGATGTAATGGATGGAGTTTTTGTCCCCAATATTTCTTTTGGATTTCCGGTTATTAAAACGATTCAAAAACACGCTAAAAAACCACTTGATATCCATCTTATGATCGTTGAGCCCGATCGTTACCTGCAGGCATTCAAAGATGTGGGCGCAAATGTGTTAACCGTTCATCTTGAAGCTTCCAAACATTTACACAGAACAATTGATGCCATAAAAAACCTGGGCATGAAAGCGGGAGTAGCCATTAACCCGCACACCTCCGCATCTTTACTGATAGATACCATCGCCGACATTGACCTTGTTTGTGTAATGAGTGTGAATCCGGGATTTGGAGGGCAAAAATTTATCGAGAATACTTACAGCAAAGTACACCAGCTTCGGGACATGATCGTCAGCAAAAAATCAAAGGCCTTGATTGAAATTGACGGAGGCGTGGATCTGAACAATTACACCAAACTGGTAAATGCAGGCGCTAATGTATTAGTGGCCGGCAACACGGTGTTTGGTTCTAAGGATCCGTCTGCTACCATTGAGCAGTTGAAAAAAGTGTGATATACTACCCTGAATCACTTCTCATAAAAACAGAAAAAAATGAGAACAATTACATCCATCCTCTTTTTCCTTGCTATATCTACGCTTTCTAAGAGCCAAACAGAGAAACTAAATCAACTAGATTCAGCAGGGAACAAAGACGGTAAATGGATCTTATATTTAGATTTCAAAGGAGATAAAGTAAAAGATAGCAGTAATGCCTTTTATTACCGTTATACTTACTATGATCATGGAATACATATATATCCAATGGGTGGGTTCATTGGGAAAAACGGGAAAATTGAGTCAACAACAAACGACAATCATCAGACTGGAAAAATAAAATTACTCAATGGAGAATACCGATGCTTTGATAATAAAGGAAGATTAATATTCATACATGTTTTTAAAAATGGTGAATACGTTTCCTATAAAGAATTTTATAAAACAGGGGAACTTCAAACTTATTTCGATTACACAAAGCACTGTAATGAACAACCCCGTTCCTGGTATATTTATTCATATGATAAAAAGGGGATTATTACATATACAGAATGTGTTTCAAAAAACAAAAATGGGAAATGGCCTAAAATGAGGGGGTGACTTACCCTACCCTACTAACCCTTCACCCTATTCAAACTCATCGCCTTCAACATCCATTTAGGCAGCGGCTTTTCAGGATTTCTTTTACGCAGATCCAGATACCATCCGATTTTTTTAAGAATTGGTATCTTGTGTGTTTCAACAAATTCGATCAGAGTTCCGTCCGGATCTTCAATATAACTAAAGCGACCTGCAGCCTCACCCATATCAAAACTATTGGCACTATCAACAGTAAACGGATGGCCTGATGCAACACACTGCTTCTGTATTTCATCCATACCATATACATCAAAGCACAAATGAATGTATCCTAAGTCGCCCCAAAAACGATTTTCAAATATTTTACGAGGGCTCCGGTCGTACACCTTTATCAACTCAATTTTACTGCTGCCTAATAATTTACTAAAGCTTCCTGTGCGGGGCTGCTTATGTCCAAGCAACACCCTTCGCGCTTTATTTGTTCCGGATGGCATAGTTGCAAGATCATTGAAAACACCTTCTTCATCATAGATCACAGAATCATACCCCAATATTTCTGAATAGAATTTTTTTGAACGTTCCATATCACTTACACCTATCATACATCCCGAAGGTCCGCCGGTAAGCTGCAAACCCTTGCCAAACCAGTCTTCCCCATTAACAATATCAAAAATATTTCCAAAAGGGTCCTTTATAAAAAAATGTTCGCTGCCTCCGGGTGCCGTTACAATATTGCTTACAAGATTCAGCTTTCCTGATTTAAAATTCTCAAATGTTTCTTTTACATTGCTTGTCTTTATACGCGGACAAAAAATTCCAAAGTCGCCCAACTGTATCTCAAAAGCGGCAGGTTGAGGAGTACGACTGGTGTATTGCCATATCTCAAAACCCCCGCCACCCTTCATATTAATAGCAAGTATGGCATGCCGCTTGTGCGGTTTGCCTCCTGTATATGGTAACATAAGTCCGGCTTCGGCTGCTTCTTCAAAAACCGGTATATCCATACCAAAATTTTGCCGGTACCACTTAAACGCCTCTTTCACATCAGGAACTCCTATGCCTATTTGTTGTATGCCTGCAATTATTTTCTTCATAAACTATATTATCGTCAATTCGGGAATCACTTTTTAGCCGGACTTTTCTTTTCCTTGTATTTTTTTGAATAGTCATCCCACTTTTCGGTTTTATAAGCATTACTGCCATAAAACCTCAAAACAGGATCGAGTGTAGCCGGCGATACATATTGTGTAACAAGGTCCAAACCCTGTAAACTTTCATCCATAACAACTAAGGAAGGAAGAGCAAGGCTATTTTTTACCAGCGCCATTGCAAGCTGATGAAAAGGCGTGCCATTTGAGCCATTGTTCATATAAACGGTTCCGTTAAAAGTAATGGTATCCTTACTTTCCGCATTAAGATCAACTAAATAAAAATTCTTATTTAAATAATCAACATTCAGGGAATCACTGAACGTTGTTTTATTCATTACCCGGCAGCCATTACACCAATTGGTATAAATATCAATGAGCAATTTGCGTGGCTGTTTTTTATTGAGTCTTAACGCCTCGTTTAAGCTGTACCATTTCAACTCGGTCTTAGCTTTGGTGGTATCATAAAAAGCTTTTTCAAAATGCTTCTTGAATTCTTCATAAGGCGCAGTCCTGAAAATGTTTTCAAGTGTATATACCAGGATGGGTTCTAACTTTTTTGTATCCAGGTATCCTTGTGAGTTCAGTACAAAATTTACAGAGTAATTTGCAAATATGGTCGAAGGGTACATCAACTGGCCACCCAGCAACTTAACAGCCAATTGGTGTGTCGACTTAGCTGTAGTACCGGGATTAAAATACTTAGTACCGAGGTACTCGATCGTGTCTTTTGATTCAGCATCAAATTTAACGGGATAGAACCAGGTATTGATGTAATTAGCAATATCGGGCGTAGAATAGGTAGTTTTCATCATGTGTTTACACCATCCGCACCAACCGGTATATACATCAATTATAAAAGGTTTAGGCTGCTTTTTATTGAGTTCAAATGCCTCCTTAAATGTTAACCATTTTACAAGGCTTGGCGGCTCTTCTGAAACCGTATGTTGTGCAGAAAGCAATACAGAATTTAAACTAACTATTAAACACAGGATATAATTTCTTAAAAATCGCATCTGTATAAAGTTATAAGATTTCGATAAAAAAATGTTTAAATTTTCTTATTCTGCCTTCTGTTTAAGGATAAGCTTGTAAAATAACTTCGGGAAAAATCGCTTAACCCATATTGCTTTCAG
>JAEUTS010000040.1 GCA_016787005.1 Bacteroidia bacterium | reverse complement strand
TTTACATAAATAATATCCTTGCCCATAAAGGCTTTGTCGGCCACTTTAACCACTTTCATTTTACCATCCCTGGTAAATGCAATGATATCATCAATATCCGAGCATTCGCAAACAAATTCATCCTTTTTCAGCCCATAGCCTATAAAGCCTTCTTCCCTGTTCACATACAGCTTTTGATTGGCAACAACTACATGGCGAACCTCAATATTCTCGAATGAGCGTATCTCGGTTTTGCGCTCACGGCCCACACCGTATTTCTTCTTCAGATTGGTGAAATATTCAACCGCGAATTCCGTAAGGTTTGCCAAATGATGTTTCACCTCATCAATTCTTTTCTCCAGGTCTTTCATCACATCATCCGCTTTAATACTGTCGAAACGGGTAATACGGATCATGGGGATTTTGGTTAATCGCTCAAGGTCCTCATCATTGATCGCGCGATTCAGCTTGCGCTTATGGGGTTTGAAAGATTCGTATAAGTATTTAAAGAGGTTCTCTTTGTCGCTGTATTTTTTGAAATCGATATACATTTCTTCCTTGATGAATATTTTTTCCAAAGAAGAAAAATGCCATTGCTCACCTAACTCATGTAATTCAATTTCCAACTCCTTCTTCAACAACTCCAGGGTTTGAAGTGTGGAAATTTTCAGCATCTCATTTACCCCCACAAAACGCGGCTTGTCATTCTCAATGATACAAGCATTAGGTGATATAGATATCTCACAATCTGTAAAGGCATATAATGCGTCAATAGTCTTATCCGGCGAAACATCGGGTGCCAGGTGAATCAATACCTCGACATTCTCTGAGGTATTGTCTTCAACCCTTTTAATTTTTATTTTTCCCTTATCATTCGCTGCAAGTATTGAATCGATAAGCGATTGAGTCGTAGTGCCAAAAGGAATCTCTGAAACAATAAGCGTTTTTTTATTCAGCTGCGATATTTTGGCCCGGACACGAACACGTGCGCCGCGCAGACCTTCACTGTAGTTACTGAAATCAGCAGAACCGCCTGTTGGAAAATCAGGCATGATATCCGTTTTACGGCCGCGCAATACTTTAATGGATGCGTCGATGAGCTCATTAAAATTATGGGGTAAAATTTTACATGCCAAACCAACCGCTATCCCTTCCACACCCTGTGCAAGCAGCAAAGGAAACTTCATTGGTAATGTTTCCGGCTCTTTATTACGTCCATCATAACTGGCTAACCAGGTTGTCGTTTTGGGATTAAATGCCACTTCTAACGCGAACTTCGACAAACGTGCTTCAATGTAACGGGGTGCAGCTGCAAAATCCCCTGTTAAAATATTTCCCCAGTTACCCTGTGTATCAATAAGCAGATCTTTCTGTCCCAACTGCACCATTGCGTCCCCAATTGACGCATCACCATGCGGGTGATATTTCATGGTATTACCAATAACATTTGCCACTTTATTGTAACGTCCATCTTCCATTTCCCACATGGAGTGCATAATGCGGCGTTGTACGGGCTTCAACCCATCTTCAATAGCAGGCACAGCACGTTCAAGAATTACGTATGACGCGTAATCGAGGAACCAGTTCTGGTACATACCGGATACAAGAATCACGTTATGGTCGTTACCGGTACCGCTGTTATTATTTTCAGGTAAGTTTTCTGAATTGTCTGAATCTTTATTTTTAGCCATAGATCTTTATTCTGTTACTATATTCTTAAAATCTGATATTAGTATTTATAACTCAACAGGGCTGAAAATATAATCCAGCCATTCAAAAAGGTATTCTTCTTTATATTTAATTTCATTTTTGTTCAACAAATCCAGATACTCTTCCCTGAAACTTTTTTTAGCATGATGTAATTCCTGGTTTTTAATGTATTCGATAAGATCAGGTACTTGCGATTTCGAATACGAAAATGCCCCAAACCCCTCTTGCCATTGAAATTTACCTGTGATAAACGAATTTGAATTAATGAATTTTGTTGAGTGCTCTTTTATTTCACGAACCAAAGATGATATTGATATTACGGGACTCATACTAATTAAAATATGAACATGATCAGGCGCTCCATTAATTATATATAATTTCTGCTTCTGATTTTCAATAATGCCTGAAATGTATTTGTACAGTGGCACTTTTACCTTCTCTGTAATAAGGCTTTGCTTTCCTTTAACGGCAAACACAAGCTGTATATATATTTGGGAATAGGTATCTGCCACGATTTACAATCTATTTTGGTTATTAAATTCTATTTATAATCAATGTTTGGCTCCTCCGGAGCCATAAAACCAATATTTATATTAATTCTACTAAAGTTACGCTCCTCCGGAGCGAACCTTTCATTTTCTTAAATTCCTTTATTTCAACAGAGTTTATATCGATTAAGCATCTTTGGTGGGTTTTAGTGTTTTTGTGCTTTAGTGGCAATTGTATTTTGGCCACCAAAGCACGAAAACTCTATACTTGCCGGCAGGCAGGTTTTTCCCCATATATATTTTTGAAAATGCATATAATAATCTAATTCGGTATAATCTCTAATATCTGTTATAATTGATTCCGCAACTATTTCAATATTCAGTATCCTGAAATCTATGCTTTAATATCCCTCTCAATTCTTTTGTTTCAATATCTGATGCTCTTTATTCTCCATTTGTGATTTCAGGCTCCGGAGGAGCCAAACATTAATAGAATACCTATCACCCTTCTTTTTTCCGCTCCGGCGGAGCGGAACATTTTTCATTCCTTCACAACCGTTTCTTCTTCTTCTACTATATCCTTCTCGATTTTCAGATTATTAATAATAAAATCCTGACGCTCCTGTGTATTCTTACCCATGTAATAACTCAAAATATCAGTGATAGATTTGGCTCCTCCTATAATAACGGGCTCAATGCGCATATCTTTACCAATAAAATTTTTGAACTCATCGGGTGAAATTTCCCCCAAACCTTTAAACCGTGTAATTTCCGGCTTGCCACCAAGTTTAGTCATTGCATCTCTCCTCGCCTCTTCCGAATAACAATAAATGGTTTCCTTTTTATTACGTACACGGAACAACGGTGTTTGAAGAATGTAAACGTGTCCGTTCTTTACTAAATCAGGAAAGAATTGAAGAAAGAATGTAAGCAACAACAAACGAATGTGCATGCCATCCACATCGGCATCTGTAGCTATAACTACCTGGTTGTAACGCAGCTCATCAAGGTTGTCTTCTATATTAAGCGCTGACTGAAGTAAATTGAACTCCTCATTTTCGTATACTACTTTTTTAGTCAGCCCAAACGCGTTTAGCGGTTTGCCTTTGAGGCTAAACACGGCCTGTGTATTAACATCGCGGACTTTTGTAATAGAGCCGCTGGCCGAATCACCCTCACAAATAAATAAAGTAGTCTCCAACCTGCGATCATCATTGGTATTGTAATGACTTCTGCAATCTCTTAATTTACGATTATGCAAACTCGCCTTCTTGGCACGTTCCCTGGCTAACTTCTGAATACCGGAAAGTTCCTTACGTTCTTTTTCAGATTGCTGGATTTTCTTTAATAATTCCTCCGCTGTAGCAGGATTTTTATGCAGGTAGTTATCAAGCGCTTCCTTTACAAAATCACCGACAAAGCTCTTCATACTCTTGCCGCCCGGCGCTATTTCCTGTGAACCCAATTTAGTCTTGGTCTGAGATTCAAACACAGGTTCTTGTACCTTAACACTAATAGCAGCTACAATGGATGTGCGTATATCAACAAATTCAAATTCCTTTTTATAAAACTCCCGTATAGTTTTCACAACCGCTTCACGAAAGGCAGCCTGGTGCGTGCCGCCCTGTGTAGTATGTTGTCCGTTAACAAACGAATAATATTCCTCGCCATACTGTGCTTCGGCATGTGTCATAGCTATTTCAATATCATCTCCTTTCAGGTGAATGATCGGATAAAGGATCGAACCGGTAAGATTGCGCTCCAATAAATCCTTCAATCCATTTTGCGAAACAAATTCCTGCCCATTATAGTTAAGCTTTAGCCCCGTATTGAGATACGCGTAATTCCAACACATACGCTCAATGTACTCATGTATAAAGTGGTATTTACCGAATAATTTTTCGTCGGGCGTGAATGTTACAATTGTGCCGGATTGCAAGTCGCACTCTTTTAATTTAGCGTCTTTGGTAATTACCCCACGTTCAAACTCCGCAATTTTTGTTTTGCCTTCGCGTATGGATTGAATAGTAAAATGTGAAGCCAGCGCGTTCACTGCCTTGGTACCAACCCCATTTAATCCAACCGATTTTTTAAATGCTTCCGAATCGTATTTGGCACCGGTATTGATCTTGGATACACAATCGATCACCTTACCTAATGGAATGCCACGGCCATAATCGCGCACGGTAACCGATTTATCACGGATTGTGATATCAATATTTTTACCATAGCCCATTACGTGTTCATCAATGCAGTTATCAATGGTCTCTTTTATCAAAATGTAAATACCATCGTCCTGTGATGAACCATCACCCAATTTCCCGATATACATACCGGGGCGCAGGCGAATATGTTCTTTCCAGTCGAGGGATTTTATACTGTCTTCGTTATATTTTGGTTCTGCCATAATTGAAGTTAAAAATTAATTGATGGTTTTTAAATAATCTGTTACAGTCATTGCGGGTATAATTGATCTTGCAAATCCTTTCCTGTCGCGGGTTACAATTGCTTTTATGTTTTTTATTTTTAAAGCACATTCATGTTGAAGAGCATCTTCAAAGTCATCCAGTTTTGAATCTAATGCATTCATAACCGACTTTGCGTCAAGATCAACAATAGTAATATATTTAACAAAATTCTTCAGCGACTTGATCAATTCGGCGTGTCCAATTTTTTTTCGAAGGATGTAATAAATATTATCAAAGCTTGCAGCAGAAACATATAACTCAACCCTTTTTTCACTAACCAACGAAAAAAGATCTTCAGCTGAATCTGCAAAAGGAAAGCGATTCCCCAAAAAATCAATTACAACATTCGTATCAACAAAAATTTTATCCAATGCTATTTTAGTTTATTATACTTTTCCCACATTGCCTTTTGAAGTTCTTTTTTATAATCAAAATCATCCGGCAATTGTACTATTCCTCTCAACTTTCTTAGCTCTGTCATATACTTCGCCTTAGGCTCAGCAACAGTGGAAGTATCTTCATCTCTTGCAACAAGCAACTTCAAATAATTCTCAACCAGTTGAGAAATACTTGTATCCGTCTTTTTTGCGTATTTACGAGCCTTTTCGATCACTGATTTACTGAGGCTCAATGTTAGCTTAGTGTTCATTGTACGTATGATTTATTTTACAAATATACGTATAAATATTTACACATTAAACTTAAAATGCATCACATCTCCATCGCCCACTACATACTCTTTTCCTTCCTGAGATAGCTTACCGATATCGCGGCAAGCTGACTCAGATTTATACGTAATAAAATCATTGTACTTGATCACTTCCGCTTTAATAAAACCTTTTTCAAAGTCGCTATGAATAACACCTGCCGCTTGCGGCGCCGTCATTCCTTTGTGGATGGTCCATGCCCGCACTTCTTTTACACCGGCAGTAAAATAGGTTTGCAGGTTAAGCAAACGGTAAGCGGCTTTGATCAACACATTAACTCCGGGCTCAGTCAAACCAATGTCTTTTAAAAAAGCCTGTTTGTCTTCATAACTATCTAAGCCGGCTATTTCTGCTTCCATTGCGGCTGTAATAACAATCACTTCGGCATTCTCATCTTTAACAAGTTCTTTTATCTGGTCAACATATTTGTTGCCACCCTTTACCGAAGCTTCATCTACATTACATACATACAGAACGGGTTTGGCTGTAAGCAAATGAATATCAGCAATGTATTGCTTGTCTTCTTCTTTTACCGGGGCTGAACGAGCGGATTTTCCATCGGACAAATGATTTTTGTAGATCATCAATGTATCAAAACACTTTTTCGCATCTTTATCAACTCCGGCTTTAGCCAATTTCTCTACGGTACGTATTTTTTTTTCAACACTCTCCAGGTCCTTCAACT
>JAEUTS010000014.1 GCA_016787005.1 Bacteroidia bacterium | reverse complement strand
TATAATTCATCTTCGGAAACACTCAGCCCAAGTTTCTCATACTCCTTGCTCATCACAATTTCATTGATCATCTGTGTCCAGGTTTGCTGCACAAACTGGTCTTCCATACCGGGGTCAACAGTATTTTGTTGAGAATTACGTTTATAATTCTCAAGTTGCTGCTTAACTCTATAGTCAAATTCTTCAATAGGCACACCCTTGCCGGCAATTTCACCAACATTGCGATCGTTCGCGAACCATTTGCCCGATTCGAGAGCAGCCTGTAAAATGAAAATTAACAACGCAACACCAATAACAGTTACAAGTAACCCGGCGCGATTTCTGATACTAGCTAAAACACTCATTTACTTTAGTATTAAAATATTAGGAGGACAAAGATAAGATTCTTAGTGAAACAATAAAATAGTTGATAATCAAGCAATTGGGCTGTTTTCTGTACTTTTAGATGTCCTTAATATTGCAAAGCTTCCAACTAATAAATTTTTGAAGATGAAAAACAGTATGCTTTTCTAATTAATTGTTTATGCATAATAAATTAAATAACTTTAAAGAATATGGGAGCGATAAAAAAAATAATGATGGGTGCTGCATTAATTGCAAGCAACAGCTGCATGTTAAATGCGCAGAATTACGATAAACAAAACATTACATTGCTTGGCCAATGGCATTCCGATACTATTTTGGCGGAACCTGTCCATGGTATTAAATACCAAAGCGTTTGGGGGTATGAAGATAAGGTCAAGGGTAAGAAATACGCAATCATCGGTTCAACTTCCGGAACCTATTTTATAGAGATAACCAATCCTGCCGCACCTGTTGTGCGCGATTATGTACCGGGAAAAAGATCAAAATGTATCTGGCACGAGTATAAAACTTATGGCAAATACCTTTACGCGGTTAGTGATGATAACCCTGCAAACCTTCAGATCATTGATATGTCGACCCTTCCGGGTTCGGTGCAGGTAATACATAACGCCGATAGTATTTTCGGACGCTCACATACTATTTTTATTGATGGCAATAAACTTTATTGCGGTTCTCCTAAAAGCCCTGTTTACGGCACTTCCAGAATGGCGGTATACAGTCTTGCCGATCCCACACATCCTGTTTTGTTAAGACGACTTGAACAGGATTATCCGGGAGATAATGTACACGACATGTTTGTGCGCAATGATACCGTTTACGTTTCGGCCGGTTACCAGGGTTTGTTCATTTATAAATTCAACAGCAATAATACATTTACATTACTTGCTGCATTAACCAATTATCCCGATCAGGGCTATAACCACAGCAGTTATTTAACATCTGATGGGAAAACACTGGTATTTTGCGATGAAGTACCTGCGGGGATGGGTGTAAAATCGTTGGACGTTTCTGATTTGCAAAATATATCTGTATTAAAAACATTTCGCACTGCGCCTATTGTTACGCCGCACAATCCCTACATTATTGGCAACAACGATCTTTTTATTGCCTATTACCAGGATGGCTTGCAGGTATACAATATTCAGGACCCGGCGAATCCTGTTCGGAGTGGATACTTTGATACTGATACATTGAACAACGCAAGCAACAACTACCCTGATGCCTACCATGGATGCTGGGGCGCGTATGTTGATTTTGGAGCCAACTTAATTTTAGCGTCGGACATGCAAAATGGTCTGTATGTCCTGGATGCCAGTTCGGCCATGACCGGGATAAATAATAAACGTGAAAATAATATTACGGTTCGTGTTTCACCAAACCCTATGATGGAAAAGACTGTTATTGAGATAGGAAACAGCATGGAATATGGAACCCGGAACATGGGACATGGGATATTTATCTTGTTTGATGTATTGGGCAATGAAGTGAAACGAATGCAGGTAACACCCGCCGGAAATGGAAACACACGAATTGAATTAATGCGGGAGGATCTGCGGGCGGGGATTTATTTTTATAAAATATATTTTGAAAGTGGAAATAAAATCAATGCGGGCGGGAAGATTGTGGTGCAGTGAAGAAATGATTTGTATGTAAAACACACATACATAATTTTTATCCACAAATAAAATACTCCATGAATAAAACCGCAGGAATAAAACCAATATCAAAACTTGATGACACTTTTCTCGGGGAATTGAAGCAAGCTGTTTTGCTCTTTGACTTAATTGGCATTCCGTATCTTGACAAAATAATTGATAATTATAATGAAAAAACTCATGACGAAGATTGTAAGCAAAGACATATTGTCAATGAACTAGAGTATATAAAGGAAAAAGGACTTATACTTAATACTTTAAACTCTAATTCATCAACATTAAAAAAAGGAATTGATATCATTTCCATTTCAAAGGAGTTCGAACAACTTTCTGCTATTATCAAGGGAACAGCAGATTTTGAATTAGCATTAGAAGCCGGGGCACGACTTTCTTGTTTAATATTAAATAACGAGGCTACTGAACGGGACTTTTATTCAATCCCTTTGATTAAAAGGCTCCGCCTTCCAGACAAAGTAGGAGCTTCAAAAACTGAAATTATTAATTTAGTAATAGAACAGATGCCTGTCCCTAACGATAAAACTCCTTGGGAAAACATTATTGAGTTTAAAAACAATCCTGACAACAAAGGTAGATTTGCTGGTCTTAGAAATTGGGTAAATAAATCAGTAAAATCTGGACTGACGACGCCTGAAATTAAAGATGAGCTCGATTACTTGCTTTACCAATATTCAAAAAGTTTAGAATTACATAAAATCAAACATAACTCGGGCATTCTACAAACATTTGTTGTTGGGACAGCAGAAATAATTGAGAATGTTGCCAAACTTAATTTTTCTGATATTGCAAAAGGAGTTTTTTCGGCAACTCAATCAAAAGTTGATCTTTTAAATGCAGAATTAACTTCTCCTGGAAATGAACTATCATATATTTATAAGGCGCGAGAGACATTTATCTATTAAAAAATATCCTTTAAAATAACTCGCACCTTAACAGCGAGAAAAAACAAGTCATTAATGCTTTAGTTTCACTACATTCTGATATTTAAATGAAGAACCAAACCTTTAATTACAAACACCATTGAAAATTCTTCTCCTTTCCCTTCTTATTTCAACAATAAATTTTTCCTTCGCCCAGGATGGCGAAAACCCGCTTCCATTTGTTCCGCATGAACCGTTGTTTGATACAGCACCCCGTTTTCCGGGAGGTCCTCCTGCTTTAATGAAATACTTTGAGGACAGCATACGCTATCCGGAACCCGAAAAAACAAAAGGCATACAGGGAAATGTTTACATGAAATTTAATGTTACGCAGGAAGGGAAAATAACTGATGTGAAATCCGTGAATGGGGTTCCCGGAGGCCCCAACCTGGCGAAGGAAGCTGAGCGTTTGCTACACACTATGCCTTTATGGATACCTGCAAACAAAAACGGGAAGCCGGTTGAAGCTGAATACACTTTATCGATTCCGTTCAAACTAAAAAACGCAAACCCTCATCACAAATAGCGACAAACTCATTTACGTTTTATACACGGGTATTTCATTAAAGTCAGACGCCTGCTTTTCATCCAGCAACAGATCCTTTACTGCCATCAGCATGGCTTTGTTCGATGTAAAAAGTTCACGGTTAAAATTAATAGCCGTGGTCATGTCCATGTCTTCCAGCTTTGTTTGTTGAGCTCTTTTATAAAAATCATTAAGGGCCGAACTGTAATTCTCCTGTATTTCATTAAAAATGTCTCTAAGCTTTTCAAATCCCGTTCTTTCTTCCTGCAAAATGAGTTCACTCACCCGACGGTACAACCCTTCCACCTCCTTTTTATGATGCATAAAAAAATCAAACTTTATGTCTTTTGACGAACGCCGGAGATCGTTGATATTACTTCCTATGTCCTTCATGCTTTTTACCGAATGCATGGAACTGCGCACAGCGGATATCAACTGATTGAGCCTGGGATCCTGTCCGTCCTGCAACTTTGTTCTCAAATTGATATAAAACGCCTGCAACTCTCCCTGCAATTGTTTCAAAAATCCATACTTTTCTTCCAATGATTTTGAAAAATATTTTCTTTTCTCATTAATAGCTCCAAAATCAGGATGATCACGAACGATAGGTATGGAATCAAGTTCAAATAATTCAAGGTTAAACAGCATAGAGGTATGAATAAAATATTCCGTTTCCTTCCTGAACAGATCGAGCGCTGTTTCGGGTTCATTGATATTGGCATTCCCGATAAAAGCGGCAGCCGATGCATCGGTATCTTTAAATAATTTTTCAAGAAATTTCACAAAGCGGCCCAGAAATGGCAGAAAAATAACAATACCCGCGAAGTTTACTGCGCTCGAAAAAGTGACCAGGCCAATGAGCGGATCACTGATACTGAAAACGTCGGTAATGATCACCAGGATCGGACTCAGGAACACGAACGCCAACAATGTAAGGGACACATTGAAAAGGAAATTACCAAACGCCACCCTCCTTTTAGCGGCACTACCCCCCACGGAACCGAGAACTATTTTAATAGTAGTGCCGGTCTCCGAACCGAGTACAATGGCCGCTGCCGCCGGAAACCCGATAGCTCCTGCATGGAGCGCGCTGAGCGTAAGCGCAACAGTTACCGAGCTCGACTGCACAAGCAGGGTCATAACAAATCCGATCAATAGAAAAAACACGAGCGGCATACTTGTGTATTGCGACAAATCCAGGCCGCTTACCTGCGCTTCCATAGCCGTTTTCATGAAAGAAAGACCAATGAACAACAGACCAAAACCAAGAAGAAAATAGGAGATGTATTTGATCGCTTTACGGTTCTTAAACAATACAAGGAGCATACCTCCGGCACAAATAGCGGGGTACGCGATCACTTCAATATTGGTTTTAAAACCAAGCAAGGCCACCATCCAATTGCTGAGCGTGGTGCCGAGGTTCGCCCCGAGGATAATCGCCATTGCATTCTTTAACGTGAATACACCGGCCCCTACAAATGCCAGCACCATCAGCGAAACCATCGAACTGCTCTGAAGCACTGCAGTTATTACCGCACCACCTGTTACAGCGCCTGCCCTGTTCCCTGTGACACGTTGAAGGAAAATCTTGAAACTTCTGCCTAAAAGGTTCTTTAGAGATTCCTCCACCAGGTACATGGCAAAAAGGAACAATCCGATACCTGCGAAAAGTTTAAGTATATGAATGAAGATATCCATGTGGGATAGAAACTATAGTCTTGGAACAAAATAACATCCTAATTTAAATTGAATAACGAACAACCGAACATTTGAATAACGAATTTAGAAATGATAGCCT
>JAEUTS010000113.1 GCA_016787005.1 Bacteroidia bacterium | reverse complement strand
ACAATGAGTACTAATAAACGTAACGCGTTGGGTAAAGGCCTTAGCGCGTTGTTGGAGAACGCCAATACTGACATTACTTCATCCGCAAAAACGCCTGATGGTAATACACCTGTCGCGGGCTCTATCGCGGAAATACCTCTTGCTCAAATTGAAGCAAACCCTTTCCAACCCCGTACCAAATTTGAAAAAGAAGCATTGGCCGAATTAGCCGAATCAATAAGTTCGTTGGGGATCATACAACCTGTAACGGTTCGTAAAGTGGGTTATGACAAATACCAGCTTATTTCCGGTGAGCGCCGCTTCAAAGCTTCTCAGGTAGCCGGATTAAAATCAATCCCTGCTTACATACGCATAGCGAATGATGAAGCCATGCTCGAAATGGCCCTCGTTGAAAACATTCAACGAGAAAACCTTGATGCCATTGAAATCGCGATCAGCTATAAACGTTTAATGGACGAATGCGGACTTACTCAGGAAAACCTGAGCCAAAAAGTGGGGAAGCAACGTTCAACCATTGCGAATTACCTGCGCCTGTTAAAACTGCCGGCTGAAGTTCAATTGGGTATACGTGACAACAAGATCAATATGGGCCATGCCCGCGCCATTGTGAACATTGATAAAGCTGAAACACTTCTTGAAATATATAACCGTATTATCGCCGAAGATCTTTCTGTTCGTGAAGTTGAGGACCTTGCCCGCTGGCAGAATAAAAAGCCGGAATCATTACGACGATCTAAGAGATCTGCTGCTTTCCCCCTGCCCGAAAAACTTAAAAAAGTAAATGAAAGTATTAAGATCACCTTCGGAAAGAAAGCTGAACTGCGAAGACAAAACAGCGGGAAAGGAAAGATCGTGATACCGTTTGTATCTGATGCTGACCTCGAAAGAATACTTACCCTGCTTGATATTCTTTAATATTGAAGTGGATTGATGCAATACCCAAAAATGCCACCAAAGCACAAAAGCACTAAATTCCACGAAAAAAAATTAAACAAAATGCTAATCATTCGTCTAACGATTTGCAAAACAATTTGGTGGGATTTGGCGTTTTTGTGCTTTAGTGGCAAAAAAAATATTTCAATAAATAATAAAATCTCCCGACCGTGAGGTTGCTCTTAAGCATAGTTCTTGTTTGTTCCTGCCTGATCGGATCTGCACAAAGTAGCAAGGAAAAAAAAACGCTTCTTGTACCCGATACATTAAAAAGGCCTGATGTAAAACATTCTGTAAGAATGGCAGCCCTGTTATCAACCGTACTGCCAGGGGCAGGACAGGTATATAATCACAAATACTGGAAAGTTCCCATTATTTATGCCGCCTTTGCCGGGCTGGGATATATGGTCAAGATTAATAATGATGCTTACAACAACTATAAACAGGCCTATATTTACCGTACGGACAGTGATCCCGCAACAATTGATTCATACGTAAATAAATACTCCGCCGAAAATTTATTAACATTAAAAAATTCCTACCAACGCTCCCGTGATTTCGCTATCATTGGAGTTGCCGCTGTTTACGTGTTAAATATTGTTGATGCCGCAGTTGATGCTCACCTGTTTACATTTGATGTGAGTAATAATTTATCCCTGAGTGTTTGTCCGGCTTTTATATATACCGCTCAAAATAATCTTCCCGGAACAGGACTTGGTTTAACTCTTAAATTCTAACTTTAACATCTTTTAACAGCCGGAATTTATTTCGGCACAATAAAAACCTGAAATTTAATCTTTATGAAGATCGCGCTATTCGGATATGGTAAAATGGGAAAGGAAATTGAGCAGATCGCTCTTTCCCGAAAAAATGAGATCGGACTGATCATTGATCTGAATAATATTAATTCCTATTCTGTCAATGAATTAAAAAAATGTGACGCAGCGATCGAATTCAGCACACCTGATACAGCTGTTTCAAATATTTACAAATGCTTTGACGCCGGTGTACCGGTAGTAGTAGGTACAACAGGATGGCTGAAACAATGGGATGAGGTAGCAAAAGTTTGTAAAGAAAAAGATCAGACCTTATTCTGGGCTTCAAACTTCAGCATTGGGGTTAACCTGTTTTTTAAACTGAATGAGCATTTAGCCAGGCTAATGCAGCCACACAGCGAGTACAATGTTACAATGGAAGAGATCCACCATATACATAAAAAAGACGCCCCAAGCGGAACCGGCATCACTTTAGCAGAAGGTGTATTGAAAAATATGCCCGGCAAAAAAAAATGGGTGAATAATGAAACAAATAAACCCGAAGAATTGCAACTAATTTCCAAACGAATTGATGAAGTGCCCGGAACTCACACCATCCGTTATTCATCCGAAGTGGATTATATTGAAATAGCCCATGTGGCACATAGCCGTAAAGGCTTTGCCCTGGGCGCTGTTCTTGCCGCAGAATGGATAAAAGGTAAAAAAGGTATTTACGGAATGAATGATATGCTTAAAATGTAAGTAAAAAGTATAAAGTAAGAAGGCAGAAGTATTAACATCAAAATAATTTAATCCTTATAAATCCTAAATCCCAATTCCTTAATCCTAAATCATAATGACTCCTTTCATTTATTTCCTTATACTATCCTACCTTCCGACAGTTATAGGTTTAAAAAAATTCTTCGAGGCCTTTGGAGAACAAGGGTGGAAAGCGTACGTGCCGTTTTATAATGTCCTTATACTTCTGAAAATAATTCAACGGCCCTGGTGGTGGCTTTTACTATTCATGGTGCCAACTGTAAGCTTTATTATGTGGTGGATAATGCTTTACCAGCTCTATGAAAGCTTTGGTAAAAAAAGCGCTGGCGAAAAATTTATTGGCGCTGTTTTATGGTTTGCATACCTCCCGTGGTTTGGATACAGTAAAAATCTAAAATACAGCGGCCCAATTGACTATACCAAAGTAAAACGCTCATGGATGGCTGAATGGGTGGATGCAGGCTTGTTTGCGGTTGTGGCTGCCACTATTATCCGTACATTTTTTATAGAAGCATTTACAATTCCTACCTCATCGCTTGAAAAATCATTAATGGTGGGCGATTATTTATTTGTGAGTAAAGTAAGTTATGGAGCAAAAGTCCCTAACACTCCCTTATCGTTCCCATTCACACACCACACGCTCTTCCTTACAAAAGATACCCGTTCATACCTCGAATGGATAAAACTTCCATACTGGCGGCTGCCGGGTTTGGGGAAAGTTAAGAACAACGATTATGTTGTTTTCAATTATCCTGATGGGGATACCGTCGCCCTTGGCGCCCAAAACCAAAGCTATTACCAGCTTTGCCGGGAATTTGGCTGGGGCTATGTAAATAACCCCGACAAGGTTAATCCATATTCGGGAGAACCTTTTGGAAATGTTGTGGCGCGCCCGCCGGATAAGCGGGAAAATTATGTGAAACGATGTGTTGCAATCGCCGGCGATACACTTGAAATCAGAGGTAGTGTTTTCTATATAAACGGAAAACCATCATACGCGGCGGAAACAATGCAACATCATTATATTGTAAAAACAAAGGATGGATTTGGATTCAACCAAAAAGTTCTTGACAAATTTGACATTACAGAACCTGTTGAGAACAGGATGATACCGGGGGCATTGATACTTACCCTACCGAATAATAAGGTTGATGAATTCAAAACACTACCGAATATCGAGTCCGTAACACCGCTCATTGGTGACAGCAATGTTTACGATCCCCGCATCTTTCCACACAGCCCAAACTATAAATGGAATGTGGATAATTTCGGGCCAATTGTTATGCCGAAAAAAGGTATGACTATAAAACTTGATACAACCAATATTGCTTTGTACGACAGGATCATTACCGCTTATGAAGGAAATACTTTGTCAGTAAAAGGAGATAAAATATTTATCAACGGAGTTCCCGCAAACAGTTATACTTTTAAACTTGGTTACTATTTTATGATCGGTGATAACCGTCACAACTCTGCTGATTCGCGCTATTGGGGCTTCGTTCCGGAAGACCATATTGTTGGCAAACCCGTTTTCATATGGATGTCGTGGAAAAACGGATTCATGGGAAAAGCACGCTGGGACAGGTTCTTCACCTTTGTACATTCAGATGGCTTATCCCGTTCCTATTTAATACATTTCCTGGGTTTCCTTGCTGTTATGTTCGGATACAACTACTTTAAAGGCAGGCGAAAGGCCAAGGCTCAACCTAAAAGTTAAACATGGATAAGCACGTCCTCCTTCAAATGGTTGTGGCTTCACTTGCTGCCTGCTGTTTAATTATGTTTTTTGTATGGCTATGGGCTTATAAAATAAAAAATGCAGGGGTCGTTGATATTTTCTGGGCCTTTAATTTTGCTGTGATAGCCGTTCTTTGCTATTTACTCGGAACCGGGTTTGATATCCGTAAAGCGCTTATATGCAGTATGGTTATTATCTGGAGTTCGCGACTGGGCATTTACCTTTTTATACGTGTTGGCTCACACCTTGCTGAAGAAGAAGGCCGCTATAAACAATTGCGAAAAGAATGGCAGCCCAACCCGGACCGGAAGTTTTTCGGTTTCTTTCAAATGCAGGCTGCTTCAAATGTTTACCTCGCAACTCCTTTTTTTATTATCTGCCTTAATTCCAATCCTGAATTATCAATTCTCGAAAAAGCCGGGTTCGTTATCTGGCTCATTGCTATAATTGGTGAAGCTGCTGCTGATTGGCAGCTAAAAAAATTCAAAAATAACCCCGGCAACAAAGGCAAGGTTTGCCAATCGGGACTTTGGAATTATTCCCGTCATCCTAACTATTTTTTCGAGTGGATGATATGGATCAGCTACTTCACTTTTGCGCTGGCATCCCCTTATGGATGGATATCGGTTATATGTCCGTTGACAATGCTGTTCCTGATATTTAAACTTACCGGTATTCCAATGACAGAAGAACAATCACTCCGCTCCAAAGGTGATGCATACAGCGAATATCAACGTACTACAAGCGCTTTTGTACCGTGGTTTAAGAAAGGCTGAATGAAACATGGAGGATGGAACATGGAAGATGGAACATGGGATTATCTGGCATATAAAACATAAAATATGAAAATATAATTTTAAAAACCGAATGCTATGAATGAAAAGACACAATTATTACTTGATAGAACTTTTAATTTTGGAGTAAATACATTAATATTCCTTGACAAACTACCTGAGCATCACATCTACAAAGTTCCTAAACTTCAATTAGCAAGGTCGTCAACGTCAGTCGGCTCAAATTACGAAGAGGCACAAGGGGCCGTATCAAAAAGAGATTTTGCCAATAAAATAGGTATCTGTTATAAAGAATCACGCGAAAGCGCCTATTGGTTCAGAGTTCTTGGTAAATTGTATACTTCAAATTCATACAATAAATCTTTCGAAAGTTTTATTCAAGAATCGATTGAGTTAAAAAAAATATTCGCTACTATTCGTCATTCTACTATAGATAATAAATAAATTATTTTGGGGAATGTAACATGTTCCATCTTCCATGCTCCATCTTCCCTCTAAAATATGAGGTATTCTTCACTGCTCGAAAAAAATATAATCCCTGATTTTCTTTTGCGTCAGGGCATTCGCCATTTACTTGCTCAACGACTAAAGGATGAAGACAAAGGAAGCATTGAAGCCAATCAACAACACTTAACGCAATTAATAGCAGAGTTAAAAAAATCACCTATTGCCATTGAAACCAAAGCCGCGAACGAGCAGCATTACGAAGTTCCTACAGAATTTTATAAATTATGTTTAGGAAAGCACTTAAAATATTCGAGTGGTTACTGGAATGATGGAGTTACGGACATTGACACCTCGGAACTAGACATGCTGGAAATGACTTGTTTACGGGCTGAACTAAATGATGGACAAGATGTTTTAGAATTGGGTTGCGGCTGGGGTTCTTTATCCCTTTTTATGGCACAAAAATTTCCGGCAAGTGATTTCACAGTTGTATCCAACTCCCGTACACAAAAAGAATATATTGATGGACAAAGTATCCAAAGAGGATTAAAGAACCTCGAAGTAATTACTTCTGATATGAATATTTTTAACATTGAAAAAAAATTTGACCGCATTGTATCTGTTGAAATGTTCGAACATATGCGTAACTATGAAAAGTTACTGGAAAAAACAGCCGGTTTTTTAAGAAATAACGGCAAACTATTCGTTCACATTTTTACTCATAAAACACTCGCATATAAGTTTGAAGTAAGAGACGAAAGCGACTGGATGAGCAAATACTTTTTTTCGGGAGGCATTATGCCGAGTGATGATTTGCTCTTTCATTTTAATACACATTTTAATACGGAACAACACTGGAGAATCAACGGAATGCATTATAGCAAAACAGCGGAGGCCTGGTTAAAAAACATGGATACAAATAAAAATAAGATCATACCACTATTTGAAGAAACCTATGGAAAAGATCATGCTCTTAAATGGTGGGTATATTGGCGTATTTTTTTTATGGCTTGCGCTGAATTATGGGGATATAATAATGGAAATGAATGGATGGTGAGTCATTATTTGTTTAAAAAAGTAAAAAGCAAGAAGTAAGAAGCTAAAAACGGAGATTAAAAAAAACATAAATCAAAAAACTATGGCAGAGAAGGAAAATGACCTCTTGGATAGAACATTTAAATTTGGAGTTAATTGTTTAAAGTTTCTCAAATCTCTTCACGATGAATATATTTATAGAATTCCAAAAGTTCAACTTGCAAAGGCTTGTACCTCTATCGGAGTTAATTAAAAAAAATCTCAAGGTGCTGTTTCCAAACGCGATTTTGCCAATAAAATAGGGATCAGCTATAAGGAAGCAAGAGAAAGTGTCTATTGGCTTCGTGTGTTAAAAGAGCTATACGAAGAAGAAATACATCAAAAAAAATTTGAGGAGTTTATAAATGAAGGAATTGAGCTAAGAAAAATATTAGCCACAATAAAAAAGAAATCTTCCAACAATCCATAAACACATGTCTTTCAACTTCACTTTTCCCTTCCTTTCACTTCTGCCTTCTACCTTCTTACTTCTTACTTACTAATGGAATCCCTCGCAATCATAGGAACAGGAATAGCCGGAATGGCTTGTGCACACTATCTGCATAAAAAATACAATATTACTTTATACGAAAAGAATGACTACGTTGGTGGACACACAAACACAATTGCTATTGACGAAGATGGAACTCAGATTTACATAGATACAGGCTTCATGGTTTTCAATCATGTCACCTACCCTCTTCTTACTCAACTCTTCAAGGATCTGAATGTTCCAACCAAACCTACCTCCATGTCGTTTAGCGTGCAGCATATGCCAAGCGGACTTGAATATTCGGGTTCGGGAATAAACGGATTATTCGCTCAACGAAAAAATATTTTTAGTCGAAAACACATTGCAATGCTTAAACAAATTGCACGTTTCAATACAGAAAGCATTAAAATACTTGATGACCCAACATACCAGAACTATTCAATTGAGGACTATATTAAAGAAATGAAGTATGGCGATGATATGTTTCAGAAATACCTGGTACCAATGAGTTCTGCGGTATGGTCAACACCAAAAGATAAAATGCTGCAATTTCCCGCAGTAACATTAATCCGCTTTTTTAGAAACCATGGCTTTCTTGGTCTCAATACACAGCATCAATGGTATACCGTAGTTAATGGAAGTAAAACATATCGCGACATTATTATTCAACCTTTTAAAGAAAGCATTGGAATAAATAACGCGGGGACACAAGTCCATCGTGAAAACGGTAAAACAATTGTCACAACAAAAAATGGCACAAAAAAGGAATTTAACAAAGTTATCCTGGCCTGTCATGGTGATGAAGCATTACAATTACTTGCACAACCTACATCTCAGGAACAACAATTATTACAAGCATTTAAGTATCAAAAAAATACAGCCACACTTCATACTGATCATTCAGTTATGCCTAAACTGAAACGCGTTTGGTCATCATGGAATTACAGAATTGAACAAAGTACCTTACACCCCTCTACCACATATTGGATGAATAGCCTGCAACATGTTTCAAAAAATAAAAACTATTTTGTATCGATCAATGATCCGGAAAATGTTGATGAGAAGAAAATAATCAGACAAATTGAATACACACACCCTTTATTTGATATGGCAGCAGTAAAAGCACAAAAGAAATTATCTTTATTAAATGAAAAGGGACCGATTTATTTTTGCGGAAGCTATTTCAGATATGGTTTTCATGAAGATGCGTTATGGTCCGCACATGAATTGTGTCAAAAACTGAATGAATTCATACCTGTATAAATGCCTTGTAATGCACAACCGCATTGAACCTAAACCACACAGGTTCTATTACAATGTATTTATGTTCTATATTGACCTCGATGAAATCGACAATATCACCAAAAAGCTATGGTTGGTCAGCAAAAACAAATTCAATGTATTTAATTTTCGTGATAAAGATCATATACAACTGCCTTCTGAAAAACCGGATACTTCCAAAAATGTAAAACAACACTTGTGTGAATACTTAAAACAAAACGGGGTTGAGTTAAAAACAGGAAAGATCATGTTACTTACCAACCTGTGTACATTCGGGTATCAGTTCAACCCTGTATCCTTCTATTTTTGTTTTGATGAACAAAACAGGCCTGTTTGCTGCGTTCCTGAAGTCGGAAACACTTTTCTCGAGATAAAGCCATACCTGCTTGACTCCACTACCCTATCCGGCAACAAATTCAGAAAAAAAATTAAAAAGCTATTCTATGTTTCACCATTCAGCGACATGGACACCGAATTTGATTTCAACATTGAGATACCCTCGGATAAATTAAACATTCGCATCGATGATTATAAAAACGAAAAACGAATATTCATCAGCACATTAAACGGTTCTCAAAAAGAATTATCCAATTTGAACCTGTTTTGGTACAGTTTTCGCTTTCCTTTCATAACACTACAGGTAATAGGGTTCATTCACTGGCAGGCTTTGAAATTATGGCTCAAAAAAATTCCATACCATAAAAAGAATGACAACAAAGAACTTCAACAGAATATATTCAGACCATATAACGACCACACCAATGACGAATGACCAATGACCTCCTGACAACCGATTACTGATAACCTTTTTCTTACCTTTACGCGTAATGAAAACCCTGCACAGCTTTACATTAAAATCATACGTTGGCCCGTTTATCGCCACTTTCTGCATAGCCATATTTGTGTTACTTATGCAATTTATCTGGCTGTATATAGATGATCTTGTAGGCAAAGGGCTTGAATGGTATATATTGGCTAAATTTTTATTCTATGTTAGTGTTACACTGGTCCCGATGGCCTTACCACTCGCCATTTTATTATCATCACTAATGACATTTGGCAACCTCGCTGAGAACTATGAGCTTGTTGCCATGAAATCGGCCGGACTTTCACTCCAGAAGATCATGCGGCCATTAACGATCACTTCTATTGTGATAAGCCTCACTGCATTTTATTTTGCCAATAATGTA
>JAEUTS010000395.1 GCA_016787005.1 Bacteroidia bacterium | reverse complement strand
TTTAGTTTTTCAGTGGAGAAGGGTACCCGTTCACCGGAGGCTTTTGTTATAATAATGTTTTGCGGCATGGTTTCCTTTGGTTATTGATATTTTGTACTTGATCCTGTTGCAATTTACGTATAATGATCACTGGTAATTATATTGTTGATGTAAAAAAGATCGGAAGTTTGAAGTCTGGTGATTTCCAACTTCGGTCTTCTGACTTCCAACTTCCAACTTCCAACTTCCAACTTCCAACTTCCGTCTTCTGCCTTCCGACTTCCGTCTTCGGTCTTCGGTCTTCTGCCTTCCGACTTCCGTCTTCGGTCTTCGGTCTTCGGTCTTCTGTCTTCTGTCTTCTGTCTTCCAACTTAATATAAGTTATCTAATCAATAAACCTATCTTTACATAGTTAAAAATAAGATAATTATGCAGGTAAAATTTTTAGGAGCAGCACAAACTGTTACTGGCAGTAAACACATGCTGACGACAACAAAAGGGAAAAACATTTTGCTTGATTGTGGTCTTTTCCAGGGTAGGGGAGCTGATAACGATACCCTTAACCGAGTTTTCGCTTTTAAGCCTGAAAATATTGATGCAGTTATACTATCACATGCGCACATGGATCATAGCGGCAACCTGCCTAACCTTGTTAAACAGGGTTTTGCCGGTAAAATTTATTGTACACCCGCCACATACGACCTCTGTGAGATCATGTTAACAGATAGCGCACATATTCAGGAAGGAGATGTTTCTTACATCAATAAAAAAAGAGTAAAAAAGGGGAAGGCGCAATTAAAGCCGCTATACACATTACACGATGTTGAAAAATGCCTAAGACATTTTCAAACCATTCCTTACGAACATTGGTACACAATAAATGATGAGGTAAGGTTCATGTTCACCGATGCAGGGCACATTTTGGGTAGCGCTGCAGTTAATCTTATATTAAGCGACACAGGTAAAGAAATAAAAGTGTGTTTTACCGGAGATATAGGCCGCTCAAGTGATCTGTTGTTAAAGCCGCCGGCTCCGTTTCCGCAGGCAGATTATATCCTGTGTGAATCAACGTACGGTAACAGATTACATGAACCCATTGAAGAAGCTGAACAAAGGTTGCTCCGTATTGTACGGCAAACCTGTGTTGAAAAGAAGGGTAAGTTGCTGATACCTGCCTTTAGTCTTGGCCGCACACAGGAGATCGTTTATACACTCGACAGGCTGCAGACCTCAAAGCAGTTGCCTCCTGTTAAAGTGTATGTGGACAGTCCGCTTGCAACCAATGCCACAAATATTATGCGGGCACACCCGGAGGCGTTCAACGAAAAAGTGATCGAGTATTTAAAAAGTGATCCGGATCCGTTTGGATTTAATAACCTGCTATACACACGGAATGTTACAGAATCCATGGATATTAACAGTTCGACTGAACCTTGCGTAATTATTGCCGCCTCAGGCATGATGGAAGCCGGAAGGATAAAACATCATTTGAAACACAATGTTGGTGATGCACGAAACACACTGTTGATAGTAGGCTATTGTCCACCGGAATCGCTGGGTGCTGCTTTTTTGGCTAAAGAAAAATTTGTACGCATTTTCGGACAGCAATTTGAAGTTAAGATACAAATTGAAGTGATGAACTCCTATAGTGCACATGGTGATTACAAAGAGATGACTGAATATTTATCCTGCCAGGATAAAACAAAGGTGAAGAAGGTTTTCCTTGTCCATGGTGAGCTGCAGGTTCAAAAGGATTTTAAGGAAAAATTAACCGCAGTTGGATTTGCTGATATCGCCATACCTGCTCCCGGCAACAGTTTTATGCTTGAATAAAACACCTGTTTATCAGGCGACCGTACTGAATATCTGTGTCTCAGGCACACTTTCCCAAAGCTTTGCATCGAAGGCCATACAAATGTTTCTTAAAAAAGGTTTTCCTTTTTCTGTAACCTTCAACGTGTTGGTATAAATCTTAACAAGTTTATCGTTTGCCATTTCAGATAAGCGCTCTATTGCTTCGTAAACCGCCTCACATTTTTCATATTCGTTTTCCCAGGATGTTTCATAGCGACACATAATGTTAAGGATATGCTGACGTATGATCATGTCTTCCCGGCTTAACAGGTGTCCTTTAAAAAAAGGAAGATTTCCCACATTTACCGCACGTTCATATTCTTCAACCGTTTTTATGTTTTGTACATATCCATCCCAGCTATCACTTATAGATGAGGCGCCAAGCCCAACCATAAGCCGGGTATAATTTGTTGTATAGCCCATGAAGTTACGGTGCAATGTGCCTGAAACCTGTGCTTTATAAAGAGGATCGGATACAAAAGCGAAATGATCCATACCGATTTCAATATACCCTGCCTCTTTAAGCATATCTCTGCCGAGCTGATACAACTTTCTTTTTTCAAAATCAACCGGCAGATCCGCTTCCGTGAATTTCCGTTGGCCCGGCTTTATCCAGGGGATATGCGCGTAACTGTAAAAGGCGATACGGTGAGGAGCCAGTAATTTCACTTTGTTTATTGTGTGAAATATGCTTTCAGCTGTTTGATGCGGCAATCCATAGATCAGGTCGAAGTTGATGGAGGTATAGCCCAACTGCCTGGCCTGTTCAACAATCGTTTGTACCTGGCCGAATGTTTGTTTGCGGTTAATTGCGGTTTGTACACGCTCATCAAAATCCTGTATGCCAAGGCTCAGGCGTTTAAAGCCAAGATCATATAATGTTTTAAGATGACTGAGTTTTGTATTGTCGGGATGCGCTTCAAAGCTGAACTCCGCATCTTTGCAAATGATGGCAGTTGATGTTATTCCTTCAATTAATTCCCGTAAATGCGCTGAATTAAAAAAGGTGGGCGTACCGCCGCCCAAATGTATATCCTTGATCCTTGGTGTCTCTTCAAAAATTTCGAGGTACATGCTCCATTCTTTCAGAAGAGCCATAATGTATGGCATTTCAACGCCGTGATTAACTGTTATGCGGGTATTGCAGCCGCAGTAGGTGCAGAGACTTTCACAAAAGGGTAAATGTATGTACAAACTAATACCATTCTCATCGTTTGAATGGTCAAAAGAACGTTTAACCGACATTTTCCATTGTTCCTGTACCGGAGCTGTTTTATCCCAATAGGGAACAGTTGGATAACTTGTATAGCGGGGCGCCGCTATGTTGTATTTTTCCAATAATGAAGCGTTCATTTGCGGCAACAGTTTAGTGTGGGGTTCTCAGTTGTGATCAGTTTTGGGCTGATATAAGGGATACCCAGGTTGGCACCACGAAGAATTAAAAGGATGGCCATGGATATTACAAACACAGGTACAGCCCGGTTTATTTTTTGCCGTACATCAATGCTGATATTGCTCCTAAAAAATGAAATAGCGAACATGGCCGGAAAAGTACCGAATCCGAAAATTGTCATGAACAAAGCACCAGAGGCGGAATTCCCTGTAGCCATCGCGCCTGCAATACCCATGTATACCAATCCGCATGGTAATAATCCATTTAATGTTCCGATAAAATAACGTGAATGCAATGATTTGCTGTGTATGTATTGTCCGAATGAGCTTTTTAAAGGAGTAATTATTCGTGACACAATACCTGTTGGCCTTAATCTCTTAGCGATCTTATCCGGTAATATTGCAATTGTCAGGATAGCTGTCCCGATCACAACAGATAAGATCTGCTGGTAACCGGCAAGCACGAAAGTATGTCCGAGTAATCCGAAAAGTCCTCCAAGTAAGGTATAGGTGGTTATCCTGCCCAGGTTGTAAAGAAGAGGTCCCGCAATTTTATTTAATGAAGTGTTGTTGTTCAGCGGCAATGCCAGTATTATTGGTCCGCACATGCCCACACAGTGAAAACTGCCCAAAAAACCTAACGATATGGCTGCAATGAAAAAGCTCATTTTAGTTCATAAATACCGATTCTTCAAAATAATAATCTTTATTTTCCATTTTCCAGTTGATCTGT
>JAEUTS010000353.1 GCA_016787005.1 Bacteroidia bacterium | reverse complement strand
ACTGGCACTGTTTTTAGGGGAGCTTACACCAGACAAAGTAAATAGTTCCGGTTATGGAATTATTGGCGAAGTAACTTTTAAAACAGCAACTTCTTATAGCGGTAATGCAATTCAAATGCTAAAATTTTTACCAAATCTTGTTAAAACAATAACTAAGAACGGAAGCGTTATACCTGTAAACTTAATTACAGATTCCTTGGTTGTAAAAAAAATATCTACAGGGATTACTCCGAGTTATAATTCCAATTCTATATTGATCTCACCTAATCCATTTACCGAAGAAACATTAATTCACTTTCATAGTGTAAATTCATCTTTCAACCTTGTAGTTTATGACGTAACAGGACGCGAAGTGAAGAGAGTCGTAATTGAGAAGGGACATGACAAGTACATTCTTCAAAGAGCTGATTTAAGTGATGGTATTTATATTTTAAAGGGACTTGACACTGAGCAAAGTACGATATTCATTAACAAACTTATTGTAGCTAATAATTGATCGGTGGTTTGCAGCGACTGTTGCTTACTGCAAAGTAAAAGTTAATTATATTCTGAAATTTAAAGTAGAGTGAAACAAAAATTTCTGATCCTTACAATCTGTGCTCTGTTGAACATGATTAACATACAAGCACAGATCGTACCCTCGAAAAATAAAATTGCGGTTGACGTAAGTACGTATCATGTCCAAAATCCGATTTATAATTACGATTCCAGTTTTGCCATTGGATCGGATCTTGGTATGACTGAAGTCGGGCTTTTTGTAAACTGGACAATGCTCGAAACTTCTCCAAATGTTTTTGATTTTACTGTACTTAATATTGCAAATACATATTATCCTTCAAAGGGTATTGCCGTTGATCTCAACCTCAATCCAATTAATACAAATCGACTGGAAGTTCCATCTGACCTTGCTTCAATGGCTTTTGATAACCCTGTATTTATCAATCGTTATAAAACTCTTTTAGATAGTGTAAAAAAGCACACTTCAAATATTACGTTTTCTTCTCTTGTGATCGGATCTGAGTTTGACGCCTATCTTGGAACAGACGCTGTTAAGTGGAAACAATACACGACTTTTTATGATTCAGCTTCTGTTTATGCGAAAAAGATATGGACAGGGCTGAAGGTTGCCGCTGAATTACAGTTTCCGGGATTAATTAATCAAAATGCTTTAGCACAAAAACTCAACACAAACAGCGATTATATAGGAGTATCCTATTACCCATTGTTTGCAGATTTCACGGTAAAGCCTGTTTATACAGTACCTTTTGACATGGACACATTGATAGATCTATATCCATCAAAGCCAATTTGTTTTTATCAATACGGTTATCCAAGCAGTACGGTGTGTAAGAGTTCTGATTCTCTCCAGGCGCAGTTCATAGCTCAAACGTTTCTCTATTGGGACTTTTTCGCAGCGCATATCCGGCTTATTGATTTTACCTGGATTACCGATTTAGATGTCGCAGCAGTTAATTATTATAGTACTTATTATGGATTATCTGATCCCGTTTTTCTGGAGTTTCTCCGGTCAATTGGTTTGCGAAAGTGGAATGGAAATGGAACTGATAAACTTGCATTAAACGAATTGCGTTGCCAGGCTAAACAAAGAGGATATAATTCGCTTCCAATAGTCTGCCCGCTGACTGGAGTGAATGATAATACTAATTCCGGGAATGACATTCGTATTTACCCAAACCCTGCATCTGAATCCTTGAATATTTCATTTGGTAATTATCAAAAGCAATCTATTCAAATTTTTAATTCAACAGGAAACCTGGTAAAAGAAATTAAAAATTTGCAATCAGCACAGATCAATATTGCCGATTTACCTTCCGGATTCTATTTTGTTCGGGTAAAAGATGATTTACAGCAACCTTGTAAGTTTATTAAAGAATAAGGTCTCAATTCCGGAATAACCCGAAAAGACAATAACTCTTCATAGGCTCATAATTTTGATAAGACTGAATGCAAGTTAATAAGATTCAATTCGCATTTATTTAGCTGTTTTTTGCTTTTTTTTGTAACATATACCCAAGCGGTAATTAATAGAAACATAATTTTGATAACTAATTGGCAACGTTCATAACTCTGAAATGCTTGTCAAAAGAGAGGTGTAGGAATTCATGAAAAAAAATATCTGCCAATATTGTTAGTGCGATTACTTTTTTTGCATACATTTGCCACGCTTAGAAAATGAAACACATAAATACTATACCGGCCATTTTTATTTTTTTCGTGATTATTTATAGATCCACGCCGGGTATGGTTTGAAATAAAAATTGAAAAATTTTGAAAACCATTCCCAAAAAGGAATGGTTTTTTTGTTTTATGCCCTTTGATATCAGTTTAATTGTTTACAGATGTGACTTTAAGTTAAAACTAACAACCAAAAACCAATAATATGTACTATAACGACAAAACAATTGTTTTCCTGAACGGGAAATTTATCAGGGCTGTTGATGCCCATGCGGGACTCTTTAACCAAACCATGCACTATGGTAATGGCGTGTTTGAGGGTATTCGCTCATATAAAACGTCAAACGGAACCCGGGTTTTCAAAAGCAAGGAACATTTTGAGCGCTTACTTTATTCCGCCGAAATGATGCATATTAAAATGAAGTATTCTGTAAATGAACTTACTGATATTACTTACCAGGTTCTTGAAAAGAACAATTTTTCTGACGCGTATATACGTCCGCTTGTTTACCTCGGCGAAAATATGCAGTTGGGTCCTGTAAATGATGTGAATGTATTTGTGGCGGCATGGGAATGGGCGAATTACCTGGGTGATAAGCTTACGCGCGTAATGCTTTCTTCCTATCAACGCCCGAATCCCAAATCTTGTCATGTTGAAGCTAAAGTGGTTGGCCATTATATCAATTCTATACTTGCTACTACGGAGGCAAAATCAAAGGGCTATGATGAGGCATTGTTGACGGACATGAACGGGCATGTGGCGGAGGCTTCAGGGGCTAATTTTTTTTATGAAAAGAAGGGTAAGCTGTTTACAGCACCCAAAGGCAATATATTAATGGGTATTACGAGAGCCACTGTTTTGGAGATCGCAAAAGAAGAAGGTATTGAAGTGGAAGAGACTTTTTTTAAACCTGAAGCGTTAACGGACGCCGACAGCGCATTTTTCTGCGGCACAGCCGCCGAAGTGGCCGGTATCGAATCTATAAATGATCGGCCGTTCAGGTTAAAATGGGAGGATTCACTTGGACGTAGAATACAGGTCATATACAAGAACCTGGTGACAGGTAAACTGGAGAAAAAAATAAATGCGGTTTAATTTAAATAATATGGAACTGAATAAATACAGCAAAACAATTACCAAGGACGAAACCCAGCCAGCCGCGCAAGCTATGCTTTATGGCATAGGATTAACGGAAGCAGATATGGATAAGGCGCAGGTGGGTATTGTAAGTACGGGTTTTGAAGGTAATACCTGCAACATGCACCTCAACGATCTTGCGAAAGTTGTAAAACAGGGTGTTCGTCAGAGCGAATTGGTTGGATTAATATTTAATACAATAGGGGTAAGCGATGGCATATCGAACGGAACAACCGGGATGCGTTATTCACTTGTGTCGCGCGATGTTATAGCCGATTCAATCGAGGTGGTTGC